>NZ_JBVIIT010000012.1:0-165240 GCF_055569615.1 Streptomyces sp. NPDC031379
CAGACACGGGCCGCCGCCCACCACCCCTCCCGGCCCCCGGCACGACGTCCCACATGCCACACACCCTCCCCCCCACCCGCCCGCCGCTCCGGCGCCACTGTCGAGGAGTTGGTGGACCGGTCCTGGGCCCTCAAGAGCGGGCTGCCCCACCCGATGCTGGTGCTGACCGGAGCCGCGTGAACGCGGGAACGGTGGCCGCACCCAGGACATGCGCCGGCGCCTCACCAGCAGCGGCCCACAGGAGGCCACCGTTTCCACTCCGAGTGCGAGGCGACACCGGCCACCATCATCGGGTGGCCCCTCCCCCGGGCCGGCCGGCCCGTCCAGTCACCTGCTTTTCCGCACCGTGAGAGGAACCATTGAACGGCTCAGCCATCTGGCTTCGTTCACTTAGCGACAGCGTTTGTCCATGGGTTCCGACGGCGTTCAGTGATCACCTGCACGCTGGATATTCACGGAAAATGGTTCTGGCCCACTTTCCGTGGAGGGCTGACTGAGTGTGATGTCAGTGGCGTGTGGTGGGATGGCCGGACTATCAATTCCGGGCATCCTCCCCCGGCCCACTCGCCCGACGATCGTCACTCAGAGTGCATGCTCCACGGAAAGTGAGCCAGAACTAAAACTCGTGAACATCACCCGCCCGTGGATCGGGGTGCCTCCCAAACCCATGAACAATCGCCGCCTGGAACAGAGCGAGAACACCTCCGTCGTCTTCCGCGACCCGCTGTGGTCAGGAGAAGTGGTGCCCGGCTACGACGTACCCGGCTGGTTCGACACTCCGGTTCGACCACGCCGACGCGGCTGCCGCCGCGCGCCCGGTCCCCGAGGTGTGTCACGCCTACCAGCGCCTTGCCTCATACGACACGCGGACACACACAGCGTGAGAGGTCGCATGCCCGATCCGCACGTCCGAGCAGCGATCAGCCGTCCGGCGGATCATGTGACTACTAGGCTGCGACGATGGAACGCGTAACCGACATGCCCGAGAGCTTCGCCCGGTCCGCGGGTCGGGACCAGGTGAACGACTACGACGGTTTCGCCGAGGCGTACTCGGCGGAGAACGAGAACAACCTCGTGAACGCGTACTACGAGCGGCCCGCGATGCTGGCCCTCGCCGGGGACGTGGCCGGCCGTCGGATCCTCGACGCCGGTTGCGGCTCGGGCCCCCTGTCCGCTGCACTACGCGACCGCGGCGCCGTCGTCACCGGCATCGACGCCAGCGCCGGGATGCTGGCGTTGGCCAGGCGGCGGCTCGGTGCCGACGCAGCCCTGCACGTGGTCGACCTGCGCGACCGCCTGCCGTTCGACGACGGTGCGTTCGACGACGTGGTCGCGTCGCTGGTGCTGCACTATCTGGAGGACTGGGGGCCGACGCTGGCCGAGTTGCGGCGCGTACTCAGGCCCGGTGGCCGGCTGATCGCGTCGGTGGACCACCCTTTCGTGGCCTACACGATCCAGGATCCTCGGCCCGACTACTTCGCGACCACCAGCTATTCCTTCGACTGGACGTTCAACGGGCAGTCCGTCCCGATGAGATTCTGGCGCAGGCCGTTGCACGCGATGACCGATGCCTTCACCACGGCCGGCTTCCGTCTTTCCGTCATCGGCGAACCGCAGCCCGACCCGGCCGCCCGTGAAACCTTCCCCGACGGCTTCGATGACCTTTCGACCAAAACCTGCTTCCTGTTCTTCGTCGTCGAGGTACCACCCTCGGTCAACGCAGCAGGGGGGATCTGACTGACGAGGAATGGGCGGTGCTGGAGCCACTGCTACCGAAGAGCAACAGCAGGCTTCAGGGCGTCCAGGCCGTCACTGACACGGCCGGGGACATCGACTGGACATCAACGTCGATTCCACGTCCGTCCGGGCTCACCAGCACGCCGCTGGAGTTCCCGAGGCCCTGCCGGCACTGCCGACCGCCTCAAGAGGAGTCATGGCAAGATCGATTCCCGTGCGCGCACACTTGCGCCTGCGGCAGGTACTCCAGGAAGCAATCCGGCAGAGGAGTGTCTCGGCCGGTCCCGGGGCGGGCTGACCACCAAGATCCACCTTGCTGCGGACGGCAAGTGCCGCCCGCTGTCACTCGTTATCACGCCGGGCCAACGGGCCGACTGCACCCAGTTCAGAACCCGTGCTGGACAAGATCCGCGTCCCATGTGCCGGGCTCGGCAGACCTCGCCGGACTCCTCGTAGCGTCAGCGCAGACCGCGCCTACAGCAACGGCGTGATCCGTGCCTACCTGCGACGCCGCGGGATCCGGCACGTGATTCCGGAGAAGAGCGACAGCCGGCACGCCCGTCTACGCAAGGGCTCGCGGGGTGGAAGGCCCCCATGCTTCGACCTGGTGCGGTACGAGAAGCGCAACACCGTCGAGCGAGCGGTGAACAAGCTCAAGCAATTTAGAGCCGTGGCCACGCGCTATGACAAGCGCGGATACGTCTTCCTGGTACGGTCACCGCTGCCGCACTCCTTATCTGGCTCGGGTCCTCATGACGCTGAACGTCGCCTCCCGCGGCCTATTCTTCAGTGACGGACCAGGCAGAACGGATGACCTGCGGGGTCGCTGTATATCCGCCAACTCCGTCCGTCCGTACCGTCGTCCAGCACCCTGGCGCCCTGGGCCAACACCTGGTCTTGAGCGCGGTCCAGGTCGGCGACACCGAAATCCAGGTGGAACTGCTGTGGCCGGCTCGGGTCCGGCCACAGCGGCGGCTGGTACTCCGCTACCCGCTGGAAGGCCAGGACGAGGCCGGACGCCGTGTGCAACGTGGCCCAGTCCTTGCTGAGCGCCCATCGCCGGTCCGGCTGGTTGACGGTGCCGCCAAGGAGCGACTGGTAGAACTCGGCGAGTTCACCCGGGTCGGAGCAGTCCAGTACCACGCACTGCAGATCAGCGATCACGGGGGTAGATCCTAGGCGGCTACCCGGTGGCTCGACGACTCATAAATGAGATCGCCGAGACAGGACGTAGTTCCTGCGCTTGTAGTCGTGGATCGGCGGGACGCGCTGGGGATGCTGGGGTGCTGGGACAGCCGAGAGGCCACCCGGGGAAGGCATGCGATGGCACGACCGATGCCGACGTGGGCACCGACGATTACGGCAGTCCCGGGCGGGGGCCGGCTCCTCACTGGTCGGCGGCTGAGGTATGGCTCGGCCCCTGGGCGAGGCGGGCGGCGCTCTCCAGCAGCAGGGCGTGCACGAAGGCCTGCGGGAGGTTGCCGCGCAGTTGACGCTGGGCGATGTCGTACTCCTCCGCGTACCGTCCCGACGCTCCGCAGGCGCCGCGGTTGCGTTCGAACCAGCGGTGCGCGTCGACCGCATTTCCCTGCCCGTGCTCGGCCAATGCCATGAGAAATCCGCACAGCAGGAACGCGCCCTCAGCGTCTTCCAGGGGCCTGTCGTCGTGGCAGAACCGGTAGATGAAGTGGTCCTGGGCCAGTTGCTCGCGGCAGGCGGCGAGGGTGGCACGGGTGCGCGGGTCGCTGACGGTCAGCGCTCCGCGCACTGCGGGCGGGAGCAGGGCCGCGTCGACCGCCGGGGCGTCCGGGGTGCGCTGCCAGTGGCCGTCGGGGTGCACGCTGCAGGCCGCGGTCTCCTTGAACAGCGTCTCGGCGAGCTGCGTGCAGGTGCCGGCGAGCGGCCGATGTGGTGTCACGTCGGCCAGGGCACGCAGTCCGGCGACACAGGTGAGCCGGCTGTGGGTCCACTGCCGGTCGTCCAACTCCCAGATGCCCGCGTCGGGTTGACGCCACCGCTCGGCGACGGCCCTCACCGCGGTCTCTGCGGCCCTCCAGCCGTCGCCGCTGAGCCGGTCCTGTCGCTCGGCGGCGGCGAACAGCAGCAGCGCCTCGCCGAAGCAGTCCAGCTGGAACTGCTTCTCGACGCGGTTGCCGATCCGGCTGGAGCCGCCCGGATAGCCGGGCAGGGTGAGTTCCCGCTGGTCGGGGACGGGCGTGCCGTGCACGGTGTAGGCGGGGGCCAGGCGTGGGCCGTCGGTGAGCAGCCGTTCGCTGACGAAACGGACGGCTGAGTCGAGGAGTTCCGGAGCGTTCGCGGCAGCCGCCGCCTGCCCGGCGTAGCTCTGGTCGCGGATCCACACGTACCGGTAGTCGTAGTTGCGCCCTGCTTCGGCGCGTTCGGGCAGGCTGGTGGTGGCGGCGACCATGCCCCCGCCGTGGGTGGTCAGGCCGCGCAGCAGGGCGTAGGCGCGTCGGGCATCACGGGGGGCACTGGTCTGTTCCATGGCGGAACGATCTGCCGCCATGCCTGTTCGGTGGCGGCCCAGGCCTGCTGGGCAAGGGCGGGGTGGGCGGTAGTGGCGAGTCGGAGCGCTCGAGGACCAGGGGGTGACTCTCGCCCGGCTTGAGCACCAGGTCGGTGGTCAGGCCCTCGGCGCGGACGGTCGCGGACGGGGCGCCCTGCCGGCGCAGCCGGTGGCGGCCGGTGTTGACGTGCCAGACGCCGTTGTCGTCGCGGTGCGGGGAGGCCCGCGGGCCGCGGCCGTAATCGGTGCGCGGGTCGAATACGACCCGGAGGTGTGCGGCCCCGTCGACGGCATGAACGTGCCGCAGCAGGACCAGGCGGTCCGCCCGGCCGGGAAAGGCCGAGGTCTCGCGGCACTCGATCACCCCGTCGGTGGTGACCCGGCGGCTGCGCCAGATCAGCGTTCCTTCCTCGTAGTGGCCGCCGGGCACCCAGCGGTCGTGCGGGGTCACGGCGTAGACACCCGCGCCGCCGGTGAGGGAGGCGAAGACGGCGTCGTCGTGCCAGGTGGGAGCGCACTACCAGTTCAGGGCGTCGTCGGGTCCGATCAGGGCGCCGTACGGCACCGCCATTTCGCAGGTCACGGGGCCGCCGCTCCCGGCGGCCGTGGCACCCGTGCCTGCGACCGGGGGCGGTTTCCCGAACCCCCGATCCGGGGGTGGGCACGATCGATCGCCGTTCTGAGGCCGCCGAGGATGAGGGCATGGCTGAGATGGCGACAGAGACGGGTAGGGGAACCGCCGCGCGCGCGGAGGACCTGCACCGTGAGTACGGGCGGGGCGCTGCCGCGGTTCGGGCGCTGCGCGGGGTGTCGGTGGCCCTCGCACCCGGGACGTTCACGGCGGTGATGGGGCCGTCGGGCTCCGGCAAGACGACCTTGCTGCACTGTCTTGCGGGAATGGACCGACCCACTCGGGGCTCTGTCTGGTGGGGCGATACGGAGGTGTCGCGGCTGCGCGAGCGACGGCTGGCGGAACTGCGACGCAGCCGGGTCGGATTCGTGTTCCAGGCGTTCAATCTGATGCCGGCGATGACGGTCGCGCAGAACGTCGAGCTTCCCGGACGGCTGGCCGGGAAGCGACCTGACCGGGACCGCGTGCGGGACGCGCTCGCCCGGGTGGGACTGGCCGGGCGTGAGCGGCACCGGCCCGGTCAGCTGTCCGGAGGGCAACAACAGCGGGTGGCGATCGCCCGGGCGCTGGTCTCCCGTCCTCAGGTGTTGTTCGCCGACGAGCCGACCGGCGCCCTCGACCGGGCCACCGGCCACGAGATCCTCGCCCTGCTGCGCGCCGGTGTGAACCGCGACGGCCAGACGTGCGTGATGGTGACCCACGACCCGGTTGCCGCCGGGTACGCGGACCGGGTGCTGATGCTCGCCGACGGCCTGGTGGTCGACGAACTCGACCGGCCCACCGCCGCCCGGGTCGGCGAACGCCTGAGCCGGCTGGGCGGGTGAGCACGATGGTCGCGATCGCCCTCGGGCAGATGCGCCGGCGTCCGGCCGCCTTCGTCGGCCTGGCGGTCGCGCTGTTCCTGGCCATAGCCACCGTGACGCTGTTCGGTTCGCTGTTCGCCGCCGATGTCGCCACCCCTGCGGCCCTCCGGAGGACGACCGGCGGGCCCGGGCTGAAGGTGATCGCCGGTGCCTTCGGTGAGATCGCCGTGCTGGTCGCGTTCTTCGTCGTGGTCAACGCGTTGGGCTTCGCTCTGCGCCAACAGCACCCCGATCTGGCTCTGTTGCGCACCGTCGCGGCGACGCCCGGCCAGACGCGGCGGCTGGTCCGTGGCCAGGTCGTCGCGACCACGTTGCTGGTGGCCACGCCGGGCTGGATCGTCGGCGCGGCGGCGGCCCGGCGCTTCCTCGCCGAGCTGCAACGTCGGGGGATGGCGGCGCCGGGCGTGCGGGTTCCGGGGTCACCGGTACCCATGCTGGTGGCGTTGGCCGCAGCGCTCGCCGTCGGTCTGACCGCCTCGGCCCTCGCGGCGCGGCGGATCTCCCGGATCGCGCCCGCAGCCGCCCTCAATGCGAGTTCGACCGAGCAGGGGCGGACAGGAGCAGCGCGCCTGCTCGCCGGGATCGGTGCGCTGGTGGGCGGCGGCCTGCTGCTGCGTCTGGCCGCGACGCGGCCGGCGGATCAACTGGACAAGGCTGGGCAGGCGGCGTTGCTCGGTTCGCTGGTGCTGCTGATCGCCCTCGCTCTGGCGGGGCCCCTCGCGGCGCGCATCGTGGCGGCCGCGCTGGGCACGCCGGTGCGGGCTCTGGCACCCGGTGCGGGGTGGCTGGCCGATGCCAACCTGCGGGGGTACGCGCGCCGGTTGTCGTCCGCCGTGGTGCCGGTCGCGCTGCTCGTGGGGCTGTCGGGCACCATGTCGATCATGACACGCATTGCCGAGCACCCCTCGAGCGCGACGGCGACCAGCGTCACGTCCGCCACGGATGTCTGGTTCCGCCAGGCCGAGTTGGCGTTGCTGATCTGCTTCGCCGCAGTCTCCACCGTCAACACCCTCGTCGCCGTGACCGCCGACCGGCGCCGCGAGTTCGCACTGTTGCGGCTGGTCGGCGCGACCCATGCGCAGCTGATGCGCATGCTGGCCGCGGAAGCGGTGCTGACCACGGCGGTGGGTGTCCTGCTCGGCGCCACGGTCGCGGGCGCCGCGTCGGCGGCGTTCAGCGAGGCGGCGACCGGGTCGGCGGTTCCGTCCGTCCCGGTGGCCGCCTGCTGGTGGATCGTCGCGGGTGCGGCGATGCTGACCGTCCCGGGCATCCTGGGCACGGGCCTGCGGGCGGTCCGCGGCCCGGCGGCCGAGCTGGTGAGCGGTGGCCGTGGCTGAGCAGGGTGGTGGGTCGGCTGCCGTGGCTGCGGTCGGCGACCGGACGCCCGCCCCCACGGGCCCCGGGGCCCCGGCGAGCGCGCCGCCCGCCGACGTGGCTCGCTCGCTCTCTGTCGCCGGGACGGCCGGGGTGGGCACGGTGGGCGGGGGCAGGCGTGGCTGAGCGCCGGCGATATCTGTCCGTCCAGGGTGGTGAATGGGCCTTCGCCGTCGTCGGGCTGCCGCTCGCGCTGCTCGGCGGTGTCTACGCACTCGCCGTCCTGTACGCGGGGGCGCTGCTCTCGCTGACCGTGCTCGGCCTGCCGTTCGTGGTCGCCGCGCTGCTGGGCGCGCGCGGTGTCGGCACGTTGCACCGGTGGTTGGTCGGCCGGATGCTCGGCGAGTGCGTCGAGGCGCCGGCCGAGCTGTCCCGCCCGGCCGGTGTGGTCACCCGAGGCCGCATCGTACTGTCCGACCCGGTCGCCTGGCGGACGCTGCTCTATCTGGTGCTGCGGTTGCCGCTCGGCGTGCTCGGGTTCGCCGCCGCCGTGGCTCTTCCCCTCGGCTGCGGCTGGCTGATCGGCTTCCCCCTCGGGAGCCGTCTGCTGCAGCCGGGCCCGCGGCCGACCAGCTGGCTGGATGCCGTCTCCGTTCTGCTGGGCCTGCTGCTCCTGTTCGCGGTGCCCGGCGCCATTCGGACGCTGAGCGTGGCGAACCGGTGGCTCGCCCGGTTGCTCCTCGGCCCGGCCGGTGCCCAGCGGCGCGTCCGGGAGTTGGAGACCGCCCGCGCCACCCTGCTCGCGGAGAACTCCGACCAGCTCCGCCGCCTGGAGCGTGACCTGCACGACGGCACCCAGGCCCGGCTGGTCGCCCTGGCCATCACCCTCTCGCTGGCCGAGGACGCACTCGCTCCCGCCGCCGGCCCGGACGTCGGGCGGCTGAGCGCCTTGGTGGGCCGTGCCCGTGGCCAGACCGACGACACCATCACCGAGCTGCGGCGGCTCACCCGGGGCATTCACCCGGTGGTGCTGGACGGCGGCCTCCGGGAAGCGCTGCCGGGGCTCACCGCAACGTCGCCGGTGCCCGTCACCGTCTGCCTGGACCTGCGCGAACGCCCGGACCAGGCGGTCGAACGGGCCGTCTACTTCTGCGCCGCAGAGCTGCTCACCAATGTCGCCAAGCACAGCGGTGCCGACTCGGCCGAACTGACAGCGATCGCGGCCGGTGGCCGCATTCGCCTCGTCGTGCGCGACGACGGCCGCGGCGGCGCCGCGCCCGGTGTCGGCACCGGCTTGGCCGGTCTGGCCGAGCGGCTCGCGGCGGTGGACGGCGTGCTGCAGGTGGTCAGCCCGCCCGGCGGACCCACCGTGGTCACTGCCGAGATGCCGACTCGACTGTGACGGATCATCAACTTCTGTTCTCCGCCAGGTAAGTGAGGACGGCCTTGACCCGCCGGTTGTCGGCGTCCGTCGCCCGCAGACCGAACTTGGTGAAGACGGCGGCGACGTGCTTCTCCACCGCCCGCTCCGACACCACCAGCAGCGCAGCGATGGAGCGGTTGGAATGGCCTTGTGCCACCAGCTCCAGCACCTCGCGCTCGCGCGGTGTCAGAGTGTCCACCCGGCTGCGCTGTCCACCGCGCATCAGCTGGGTGACCACCTCCGGGTCGAGCGCCGCGCCTCCCTCGGCAACCCGGTGCAGCGCGTCCACGAACTCGGAGGTGCGGGCGACGCGTTCCTTCAGCAGATATCCGATGCCCGCCGCTCCGTCCGCCAACAGCCGGGAGGCCCAAACGGTCTCGACGTGCTGCGAAAAAACCAGAATGCCGACCTCGGGAGCCCTCGCCCGGATCTCGACGGCGGCACGGATGCCCTCATCGGTGTGTGTGGGCGGCATCCGGATGTCCACCACGGCCACGTCGGGCCGGTGCTCGGCCACCGCGTCGAGGAGGTCAGGTGCCGTCCCGACAGAGGCCACCACCTCGCATCCGCGGGCGCCGAGCAGCTCGACCATCCCGTCACGGAGCACGACGGAGTCCTCGGCCAGAACCACGCGCAAGTGCCTGTTGATCACGACGAGATTATCGGACACGACCGACGGGCGTCGGACACATCACTGGCTGGACCTCGAGCCTCGCCGCGGCGACGTCCAGGTGCACGAGTCCTACAGGGAGGGCGGACAGCGCGTCGCTACGGCGTGGTGACGGTGAGCGTGGCGTCCACGATGCGGTGGTTGGAGCAGGGAATGAATACGTTGTTGCGGTTCGTGCAGCGGTCCGTGGCGATCGGGTGGGCGTCCTCGTCGTAGGAGACGAGCCGGTTCTGCGCGGCGAACACCAGGTCGACCTTGGCGGGCTGCCCGCACTTACCGGCCAGTGCACCCTCGGTCGTCTGCTCGCCCCAGCCGGGGCAGAGGGGATCCTGATCGTCGAGTTCGTGGAACATTCCGGTGTTGCCGGCGTTGTTGCCGGTCGCGACGGACGGCGGGTACCAGCTGTTCAGCAGGGGGTCGTGGGGCTGGGTATTGAAGTCACCGGCGGTGATCACCGTGCCGCCCGCCGCCGTGACCTGCTCCATCTGCGCACGCACCGCATCGAGCTGGGCCTGCTTGACGGTGGATTTGAACGTGATGTGCGTGGTGCAGAACTTCAGGTCGCCGGGCTGGGAGGCGATGGAGGCGCAGAGCACCTTCCGGGCCTTGTCGCCGTCGGAGGGCAGGGTGATCCGCTCGGTGCCGCTGGGCGCGAACCGGCTGAACAGGGCGACGCCGTACGGGTCCTGGTCGGCGCCGGTGTCGTCCTTGCACAGGTCGGCGTCCACGTCGGGCATGGGCTCGAACCTGGCGAAATTGGTGGCGTTCTGCGGCCAGCCCGCGTCTTGCAGGCCCTTGAGGATCGCGCGGTACTGGTCGGGGCAGACCTCGTTCAGGGAGATGAAGTCGGGATCGCGGTAGTTCACCGAACCCAGGATCGCGGCGACGAGGCCATTGTCGGTCGAGCCGTAATTCGACTCGTCTCCCGCGACGTTCCAGTGCCATACCTTGTACGTCGCCGTGCCCGCCGCGGTGGCCGAGCCGGCGGGCGCTGTCCACACCGAGAGGCCCACCATCGCGGCGAGCACCAGAAGGATGCTTCGAAGTCGTGCCACGTTTCCCCCACTTGACATCTCCGTGGATTGCCGCAGGCGATTCTGTGAAACGATGATCAAAGCGTCAAGGCATCTCACTCGCCGGATGCATGCCCCGCACTGCGCCCTCGGAGCGCTACGACAACCACTAGGTCAGCAGCCCCGGTATGGCGGAACGCACTCGCCACGTCGTGAGCGGACGACCGGGGCTGCCGACGCGGTGGCCCGGCGCGGCATCACCTGGGCCGCCGGGAGGCGCGCCGCCCTATCCCTTCCCGAAGGCGATCAGGGTGCCTTCGGCGCCGGGCACGAAGAGCCGGGACTTGGACGTGGCGATGCCGGGGACGACGAACCCGCGCCAGTCGTCCTCGGCGACGATGTTCGACATGGGTGGTGGCGCGGGGTAACGCCGGTACGACCACGCGGCCTTGCCGGTCTTCTGGTCGAGCACGACGAGGCGTCCGTCGGCGTCCTCCACGTACACGTAGCCATTGGCCACCAGGCGCACGGTGGCCGCGTTCACGGAACTGGTGTAGGTCCAGGCGGACTTGTACGTGCTGGTGCTGAGCGCTCTTACCTGACCGTGATGGGCGACGTACACGCGGCCCGGGCCGAAGACGGGGGTCGCGTCCGCAGGCAGCTTCCTCACGGCCGCGCCGGTCTTCTGGTCGTAGGCGGTGACCGTCTCGTCGTCGCTGTCGCTGCTGCGCATCCAGGCCGCGCCTGAGCCCAGCACGACCGGGTTGCCGTAGGCGCCCGAGACGTCGGGCACCTCGAAGCGGTGCAGTTCGGCACCGGTCTTGAGATCGAGGTGGTGCCAGGCGATGCCGTCGAAGCCGATCCACACGCCGGAGGCGTCGACGACGGTCGGGGCCCAGGAATACTCCGTGAGCGGAGCCGTCCACACCTGGGCGCCGGAGTCGGCGCGCAACGCCAGCGCCGTGCCGCGGCCGTCCTGAAGGTAGAGCAGGCCGTCGTACCAGACGGGCGGGTACTGCATGGACGCCGAGTCGAGAGTCACCGACCACTTCTGCTGTCCGGTGGCCGGGTCCCACGCGGCGATCGTGCCGCGCGACGTCTGCGTATAGAGCAGGCCGCCCCCGTACGACACCCCGGCCTGGGGCTCGTTCTGCTCCAGGGAGACGGCCGGCCACAGGTCCTTGCCGGTGGCGGCCTGGACCCCGACCAGCATCATGCGGGGGCCGCCCTCGGTGCCGTCGTCCGCGTTGACGACGGCGTACACCTTGTCGCCGACCGCGACCGGCGCCGAGACGACAGTCCCGAAGTCCCGGGACCACAGCTTCTTGTACGGCGGGGCCGCCGTGGCCCCTGCCACGAGGCTGTCCGCCCGGCTGTCGGCGCGATAGCCGAGCGTCGCGTCCGTCAGCTCGGCCGCGGTGGCGGTCCGCCCCGGCACCGGAGCCGCCGCGTGCGGCGAACCGGTGAACGTCAACAGCGTGACAGCGGCGACGCAGACGACGGCAAGTCTGCTACGTGCACGGCGTGTTGTCGTCTTCAACGAGGTACCCCCCTGTCGGAAGTCACCCGGTCAGGATGACCACACCCCACTACCCCCACAGAAGCTTCACATGCGCTCGGAACACCGGCGTTCCGGCTCCATCGGTACGCCCCACGGAGCACATCCTGTTCGCGATCCTTCGCCTGGGCTGCTTCCGCCGAGGGGTGTTCGTCTTTCAGGGCGAGGTCGCCTCGGTGGCGATCGGGCCGTGGCTCCGTCATTGATCCGCTGGAGACGCTTGTCCTTCCACCAACACGGTCACCAGGCGGGTCATGGCGGGCCTGGGGTCGGGCGCGCCCGGCCAGCTGGTCATCAGCAGGTGGTGGGCGGTGCCCACCACGGCCAGGGCCACGGTGGCCGGGTCGACGTGGTGGGCCACCCGGCCGAGCCGCTGTTCGGCCTGCACATAGCCGGTGACGGCCTCCTGGATCGCGGCGAAGCCGGGCGCCCCGCCTTCCAGGGCCTGGCGGATGCGCAGCGCGGCGCCGGGACGGGACATGGCAAGCCCGGAGATGGCCGGGCCGCCAGAGTCGAACAGCGCGAGGGCGACGGCACCGAGATTCCCCGCCACCGTGTTCTGTCCCACGTATGCCGACAGGGCCCGCGCCTTCGCGGCGGTCCGTGCGAACCGGTCGAGACACAGCTCGGCCACGAAGTCGTCCATCCCCGCGAAGTGCGCGTGCAGCAGGCCCTTCGCGCAACCTGCCTCGGTGGTGACGGCCCGGCTGGTGAGTGCGCCGGGGCCGGACCTCTCCACGATTCGCTCGGCGGCTGAGAACAGCTGCTCGCACACGTCCGGCGTCGCCACTCCACGCGGTGACATGGACCCCTCTTCCCTTGCGCTTGCGTCGCCCGCACAGCGTGCAACTTCGTTGATGGTAGCGGAGATTGCGGGTTTGGGCATGTGCCCATACTGTTTGGGCCGATGCCCATACCGTTGGGGCACACGTCCGTTCCGGGTCGTCCAGCACAGGAGGCAGCCGTGATCGATGTCGCCAACACGAAGCAGGCACAAGCATGGGACGGCCCCGAAGGCAGTCACTGGGCTCGCAACCAGGACCGCTGGAACGCCGTGAACGAGCGCTTCGACGAGCCGTTGCTCCACGCTGCCGGAATCACCCCGGCTCATCGGGTTCTGGACATCGGCTGCGGCTGCGGGCAGACCACACGCCTCGCCGCGCTCAAGGCGTCCCAGGGACGCGCACTGGGCCTTGACCTGTCCGGCCCCATGCTGGCCGAGGCGCGGGCCCGTGCGCGGCAGGAGGGTGTCACCAACGTCTCGTTCGAGCAGGGCGACGCCCAGGTCCACCCCTTCGAGGCGCAGGCGTTCGACGCGGTGATCAGCCGGTACGGGGTGATGTTCTTCGCCGACCCCGTGGCCGCCTTCGCCAACGTCGCCCGGGCACTGAGGCCCGGCGGTCGCCTGGCGTTCGTCTGCCCGGCCGATGCCGCGCTCAACGACTGGGTGACGGCGATGGTTTCGTTGCGCGGCATCCTGCCGATCGGCGACTTCGGACAGCCGGGTCTGCCGGGCATGTTCTCGCTGGCCGCACCGGACCGCATCCGTGACGTCCTTGCCGCAGCCGGCCTCACCGGCGTCACCGTCACCCGCACACAAGCGCACGGGATCTGGGGGCAAGGGGCCGAGGGCGCAGCGGAGTTCCTGCTCGGCACAGGACCCGGCCGCCACCTGCTGGAACAGACCGACCCGTCCGCACAGGCCCGTGCCCACCACGCCCTGACCGGACATCTGCGGTCCCACGAGACGGCCGACGGCACCGTCCGGCTGCGCAGCACCGCGTGGCTTGTCACGGCGGACCGCCCGGCCGACCCGTCGGACAGGCCCTGACACCGCGGCGACGGGCTCGGAGGAGGGCCGAGGACTGTCCTTCGCCGGCTTCGGGCCGGGAACCCCGTCGGCGCGCAAGACCGGGCCGGCGGGCAGCATCATCCCGGCTTCGTCGTCACCCGGTTCGTCCTCGGGATCCAGCGGGTTCTCCGGTTGGGCCAGGCTGTCGGTGCCTACCTGTCAGCCGCTGAGGTTCTCCGCCGCGTGACCCGGCCGCGCCGGCGGCATCAGGTGAGGACCAGCCAGCGGCGGCCGTCGATGAGTTCTCGGGCTGCGTCGAGGTGGCCGGCGTGGCACGCGGTCTCGGTGACGACGTGCAGCAGGACGTCACGCAGGGTATGCAGGTGCGGTTCGCCGAACAGGTCGTGAGGCCACCAGGCCAGGGCGGCGCCGGCGGGGGTGGTGATGACGGCGTCGGCGAGTCCTGCCTCCTGCCGGCATCGGTCGAGCACCTCGACGGCCGACACTTGCGGGGCCACCTGCCACGCTTCATCGCCGCTCGTCAGGCTGCGGATGACCTCCTCGTCCCCGGCGACGACCGCGCGGAACCAGAACCGCTCCACATCCAGCGCGAGGTGCTCGACCAGTCCCAGGCAGTGCCATCCGGAAGGCAGCACGGGCCGTCGCAGATCCTTCGCGTCGAGCCCGTCGAGGATGCCGAGAACATGGTGCCGCTGTCCGTTCAGGACCCGGAGGAGCGCCCTGACCTCACCGTCCGGCGTCTCTTCGCTCACGTGATCGCTCAAGTTTTCGCTCACGGCCACCCAGGATCCCCGAACCTCTGCGGCCGTGCGGGGAGTTGCCGCGTGATGGTGAAGATCACGTCCCGGTCACGATTTCGTCGCCGGAGTGAGGGTCTTCTTGTCCTGCTCTGCGGTGAAGAGTGGCACATGACCTGCGCCCGTTCCCGCTGAGGAGCCGCCTCCAGCGGCAAGCGGCACCGCCCACATGAGTCTCCGGCGTGAACTCAATTGCCTTCTCGTGCGGAGTGGGAGTGACCGGGCCGCCTAAGTTGCCTGGAGAGATGACATGAAGGAGCCCCATGTGAGAGCACTCTCCCGAACGGAGGGTCGACGAGATCCCGCTGAGGATGCCACTTTGCTCCAGGGGCCCCAGTCCGCCTCTCATGGTTTCGCCGAGCTGTACGACCGACATGCGCCCGACATCCACCGCTACGTCGCGCGCCGTCTGGGGGCTTGCCTGGCTGACGATGTCGTGGCGGAGACCTTCCTCGTGGCGTTCCGCCGTCGGCACCGCTTCGATCCGGCCAGGGGCGAGGTTCGCCCGTGGCTGTACGGGATCGCCAGCAATCTGATCGCCAAGCACCGGCGCTTCGAAGTGATGCAGTACCGCGTGCTGACCAGAACCGCCGTTGATCCGGTGGTGGCGGATTGCCACGACGGTACGGACAGCCGGGTCGCCGCCGCTGCGGTCACCCGCCAGCTGGCCGGCGCGCTTGCTCACCTTTCCAAAGGCGACAGGGACGTGCTGCTCCTGATCGCGTGGGAGTGCCTGTCCTACGAAGAGGTGGCACAGGCGCTGGAGATCCCCGTCGGCACGGTGCGCTCGCGGTTGCACCGGGCGCGTAAGAAGGTCCAGAAAGCTCTTGGTGGGGTGGACCCCACCGCGGTACGTGAGGAGTTCGCAGATGGATGACATGACGCTGCTGCGACAGATGCGCGCCGAGGTTCCCCGTCCCGACTCGAGCCGACTGGTCACGGGACGGGAGCAGTTGCTTGAGGAAATGGGTCATGAGCCGGCTGACCCCCCAGCCCGTCGGCGAATTGCCAGGAGCGGCATCAGCATGAAGACACGGGGGCCCGACGCCACGCTGTCTGCGGAGACGATCCGGCCTGGTTTCCCTCACCGGCCGGTTGTCCGCGTCGTCCTGGCAACTGCCGTGGCAGCCGCCGTGGTTGGTGGTGCGATGACGGCCATCGGCGACCACACCCGCGAGACGGGACCCGCGACAGCGCCGAGCCTGGACTCCCCCCGCATGCGGCCGGTCAGCGCCACCACGGTCCTCAACGCCGCCGCTGCCCATGAGCGGCAGAACGAGAAGGAACTCGCTCCCCGCGACGATCAGTTCATCTACACGAAGGAGATCGTCAAGGAGACGGAGCGCAAGACCGGGAAGACGCGAACCTTCGTCGATGAGAACTGGCGCTCGGTGGACGGCTCCAAGCGCGGGTGGACGATGGAGGTGGGCAGGGGCTGGTGGTCCGAGCCGCTGAAGCCCGACGAGGCGATCTGGCCGCCCGCCAGGTGGCAGGAGCTGAAGGAGCTGCCCACCGATCCCACCAAGCTGATTCTCTCCGTGCAGAAGTGGTTCGGAGGTAGGCAGCCGGATTCGGTCACTGAAATCAGCAAGCAGGACTGGCCGCTGATCGAATCCGGGATTTCTGGCCTCCTCTACCGGACGCCGGTGATGCCGCCCGGTCTGCGAGCAGCCGCGTTCGAGGCGCTCGGTATGATTCCCGGCACCACCGCGACTCCAGGGGTGACGGACGTCAAGGGCCGAGCGGGTATCGCCATCAGCTATGAGGACCCGACCCGTGAACTGCCGTCGGATAGTGTGCTTATTTTCGCCAAGGGCACCTATGAATTCCTCGGCTTCAAAGACTCCCGAACCTCAGACGGCGCCGGCGAGAAGAAGACATACACGCAAATCTCCTCTCTCGAGAGCTACGCCGTCGTCGACAAGGTCAAGCAGCGACCCCGGCCCTGAAGTGATTCCGGCGGATGCGGGTTGCCGACGCGGCCTGTGGGAGCGGGTCCGGGTCCGGACCGCTTATGGTCGGGGCGTCTCGACCGAGTGGTCCTTGTGCTTGGTTCCCTCGTCAAACGATCAGTCTGACAAGCTGGTGTCGATACAACCCTCACTGCTTCCCCTGCACTCGAACAGAGGAATGATGCGCCACACCATCAGAGCAACCACGCTCATAGCCGTCTGCTTCCTTGGTCTTCTCACCGCCTGTACTGATGGCGAGGACAGAAGTAGTCCCGAGCCGAGTCCGCGCACCGAACTCGAGTTGAGGCAGAGCGCCGATACCGTCGGCGTCGGCGGCGAGGGCACCCTGCGAATCACCCCGGACACCGTCGTCTACGTCCGCAAGACCGGCACCGGCACCCCGGAGCACGATCTCTACGCGGTCGTCTCCTTCAGCGCCGAGAACCGGTCCAAGACCCCGGTGACAGCAACCACCGAGAAGGGGGGCTTCCGCTGGAAGGCCTCCAACGGGCATACGGTCAGCGCGGGGAACAGCAAGAGTGCGGCGGGGATCGCTCCCATCGGCTTCAGCGACGGCGGCCCCACCGTCCAGCCCAACACCTTCCACAGAGACACCGTTGCCTTCGACATCACCAACGCCGAAAAGGGCGGCACCCTCGTCTACGTCGACGGCAGCGGTACCGCCTGTCATTGGAAGATCCCGTCCGCCAGTTCAGGAGCCGCGGTCTCAGCGCTGAAGTCGGCGCTGACCTAGTGTGTCGGCAGCTTCGGGGAGGGCATGTCCATACAGCACCTTGACCCGCTGTGGACAGTGCTTGGCGTCGTGGCTGGGGCGCTGCGCAGCCCGCGCTCTGACGACGGCGCCGATCCGCGCCGCCCGGCCCCTCGGCGCACCGGTCCACGGGATCATGGACAGTCGGTGCGCGCATATGCGCTCCTAGCACTAGCCGGCCGGGCCGACCGAAGTCTCGAAGTCTGAGCTGTCGCAGTAGGACACTGCACGATTCTCAGCCCCGGTGTCGCCGCCCACCGCGTTGACGGTGTCATCGAGGATGTGGCTGCCATCGGGTTCAAGACCTTCTCGGTCAAGCCTCTTCGAGGCCCTGATGGCGGTCTGCCCTGCTGCTTCGACGTCGTCGAACTCGGGCGACTGGACACTCCCACGGGCAGCACAGTGCGCAGGCACCCAGCCCGCCGCCAGGGTCGTCACCCGGTCCACTGCCTCCGCAGCAGTCGTCGCCCTCGTGGACACGGCCCCTGCGGGGACCTGGACCTTCGTAGGCCACGCCGGCCGTGCTTGCCGGACGTCCGACCGGGATCCATGTCCCGGTCGGCCGTCATGAACGGCAGCCAGTGGTGTCAGCCGAGGTGTCTGGCAAAGAACCGCAGGGTGCTGTCCAGCTCGAACGCCGGGACCTCCCCATGCTTGCCCGGGTTGGCATGCAGGGTCTTCTCAGCCGAGGCCAAGGCATCGAACAGCGCCAAACCCTGGGCCCGCGGCACCCGCTCGTCGTCCCACTGCAGCAGGAACTGAACCGGAACGGTGATCCGCGCGGCGGACTCGGCTGATGCCAGTGCCCCGCCCAGGCCCAGCACCGCGGCGCGAACCCGGGGCTCGGCGGCAACAAACGGAACGCCGAGGCCACACCCCAAGGACACTCCCCAGTAGCCCACCGGGCCGGCGCCGACGTGTCCGAGTTGCTGGGCCGCGTCCAGTACCGCCTGCCACTCCGGGACCGTCTGGCGCGCCACGAGCGCCTGGAAGTCGGCGATCAACGGGGCCAGTTCCTCGCCGGCCGCCACGCGAGCCTGGTTCTCGGTCGCGATCCGGTCGTACTCGTCATCCGTTGGCCGGTCGCCGTGGCCGGGCACATCCACTGCCACCACCGCGAAACCACACTCGGCCACGAAGGAGCGCGCATGTTCCAAGATGTCGGGGGCCTTCTTGTGCCGGCCGCCGCCGTGTCCCATCAGGATGAGGGGCCGAGTGCCGTCGGCGCCTTCTGGCGTCCACAGCGCACCAGGTATCTCACCGAGGGTGAAGAGCTGTTCGCAGACGCCGTTGGACGACGTCTCAGAGCTGAAGCGCATAGCGATTCGAGCCTTTCGGAAGCCTTATGCGGGCGCTCCCCAGGCCATGCGAGAGAGGGAGCCCCGACCTGCCATAGCGTTGATCGGTCTCACCTCCTCAGTTCGCAACTACGCACAGCGGACCGGAACTTACCACGCAGAGATCACCCACGTCACCCGAACAACCGTGCGTCGCAGCCCGGCAGGTCTCTGGCAAGCCCTGAGGCCTCGGCGTCCTGATCCCGGTCGGTGGCGTTGACGCCGATGCGGGGCCGCCACGCGAGCCCGTCCGGTGCCCGGAACTTCTCAATCCTGCTCGCGCCGCCCCGCCACCCCGCCTTCCCGCCGCGCGCCGTGACCGCTCCTACGCTCCGCCGTCAGCCGGCCTCGCGGTGGACGGGTCGTGCACGCCGAGGGCCGCGTCGGCGGCCCGCAGATGGTGGGTGACCGGGCCGAAGGAGACCAGGCCGCTGCCGGCTCCGGCGGACTCGGCTTGGGCGGCGGCGAGTTCGTCGCGGGCGCGGCGCAGGACCGGCAGGTGCCGTACGGACGCTGCCGCACGGGCGAGTACGCACCACAGTGCCTCCTGGAGGAGGTCGTGCGGTGGCCGGGGAACCGTCGTGAGTGCGTGCCGGGCCCGCTCGGTGGAGCCGGAGGCGGCCAGCAGCAGGGGGTCGAGCCACGGCCGGTAGGGGCCGGCGTCGAGGTGGGCGAAGTCGTCGGGGTGCGGCAAGGCGTCGCCCCGCATGACCGGGACCAGCGCGACGAGGACGGCCGCTCCCCGGGTGAGCCCGGGCATACCGCACGCGGCGGTCTCCGCGAGGAGTTGTGCGTACCGGGGACGGGCAGCCGTCCAACCGTCGGTCTCGCAGGTTCGCAGGGCCCGGTACCACGACGTGAAGACTCCGGCGAGCGGTCGTTCGTTGCGGTGTGCCAGCCGGTCGATTTCCTCGGCCTCCGCGTCCGCCGCCGCGAGGTCGCCGAGTCCGGCGAGGGCCTGGAGGCGAACAAGGCGTCCCAGGACCTCGTGGCCGGGCATGTGGTGGTCGACGGACAGACGGGTCAGTTCGGTGCCGAGGGCATCGCGGCGGGCGGCCGACCCGCAGGTGGCGAAGGACTGCATGAAGGCGCCGTTGAGGGCGAACGCGAGCAGCGCGGGGTCTTTGAGGCGCCGGGCGAGGTGGACGGCCTCCTCCGCGGCGCGCTCGGCGCGCAGCCGCCACGGTTCGGCGGCGGGGGCGTCGGCCGCCCGGGGAAGCGGCGCGTCGGCGGCGGCATCGCCGCGTGACTCGACCGCGACCACCGACAGCAGCCGGGCCCGCAGCGCGGGCGGTCCGCCGGGGCCGAGCCGGGCAGCGGTACGGGCGGCGGCCCGGGCCAGTTCGCCGGCGTCGTCGGAGTCGTCGGCGCGGGTCCACACCGCCGGGACGTCGTAGGAGCCGATGATCCTGGCGGCCAGCTCGAAGTCCCCGGTCGTCTCGGCCGCCGCGACCAGTTCCCGGCGGTGCTCGCGTGCCTCTTCCAGGCCGTCGGCGCCGGTCACCGCGAGGTCCCGCAGCAGGCTGGCGGTGGCGTGCAACCGGGCCCGGGACCGGGCGGGCACCGAGCGGTCCCACGCGGCGGCCGTGCGGTGCCAGACGCTGTCCGCCGCCCCGGCCGGCTCGGGCGCGGAGCCGGTGGTGGAGCTGAGAAGCCGGGCTTCGGTGCGTGCCAGGGCGGCTCCGGCGCCGGATCCGTAGGTGCGGGTGAGGGCTTGGCGCGCGTGCCGCAGGGTCTCCAGGGCCTCGCCGCGCCGGCCGGAGCGGTCCAGAGCGGTCGCCAGCAGCGCCCAGCCGTCCTCCCGCCCCGGGTGTGCGGTGACGTGGGCTCGTAGATCGACGACGGCGTCCCGGGCGGCGCCGATGGCCAGCAGGGCGTCGGCGCGCCGCTCCACCGCGTCGAGGCGCAGCGCCTCCAGCCGGGCCTGTTCGGCGGCGGCCCACCCGGCGGTGGGGAAGTCGGCCAGGACCGGTCCGCGCCACCGGGCGAGCGCCTCGTCCCACAGGGCGACCGCAGCGTGCGGCGGTGCCTCGGCGGCCCGCGCGGCCGTGTCCTCGAACCGCCAGGCGTCCACCGCGTCGCGTCCGGCGCGCAGGACGTAGCCGGGACCGTCGGTGACCAGCAGACGGGACGGCTGCCGGGGACGGCGTCCGGGTTCCAGGGCGCGGCGCAGCGCCGCGACGAAGGTGCGGACCGCGCCGAGGGCGCCGGCCGGGGGTTCGTCCTCCCACAGGTCGGCCACGAGCCGGCCGACCGGCACGACCCGGTTGCGGGCGATGAGCAGCCGGCCGAGCACCTCCCGGTGGCGGGGCGCGCCGAGCGGGAGGGGTGTGCCGTCGGGGTCCCAGGCGGCGACCGGTCCCAGCAGTCCGAACTCCACGCCCACGGCACGGTCCCTTCGCGGGCGGCACCGTGGGGGGCCGCGTGTCCACTCATCGATCACTGATCCGGGGCTCCCAACCTGGGTGGCGCCCCCGGACGACCCGGACCACCGGGGTCCGGAACGTCCACTCTGCCACGAGCCACAGGAGTCGCTGTGACACACCCGAGCATCCCCGGATTCACCGAGCGCCGCGTGTCGGTCGACGACGGCGTCGCGCTGAACGCCGCCGTCGGCGGCACCGGCACGCCGGTCGTGCTGCTGCACGGCTTTCCGCAGACCCGTCTGATGTGGCGGCACGTCGCCGCCGACCTCGCCGCCGACCACACCGTGATCTGCCCGGACCTGCGCGGCTACGGTGCCAGCGACAAGCCCGCCGAGAGCGGTCCGGAGGTCTATTCGAAGCGGACCATGGCCCGGGACGTCGTACGCCTCGCCGCCGAGCTGGGGCACGACCGCTTCACCCTGGCCGGTCACGACCGCGGCGCCCTGGTCGCCTTCCGCGCCGCGATGGACCACCCGGACGCCGTGTCTCGCGCGCTCTTCCTGGACATCCTGCCGACCCTCGACATGTGGAACGCCCTGCACGGCGTGTCCGGCGCGGTCGGCTTCCACCTCTACCTGATGGCCCAGGCCCCGGGTCTGCCGGAGCGGATGATCCAGGCGTCCGCCGACGCCTTCTTCTCGTACTTCCTCGACGCCTGGATCAACGTCCCGGACGCGATCCCCGCTGAGGTCCGCGACCACTACCTCGCCGCGTCGGCGGCGGCCGTGCCGTCCATCGTCGCCGACTACCGCGCCTCGGCCGGCGTGGACGTGGGCCATGACACCGCCGACCGGGACGCGGGGAACCGGCTGGCCATGCCGGTCACCGTGCTCCAGCAGGACTGGGGCACCGCGCTCGGCTATCACGCCCAGGGGCTGTGGAGCGCCTGGGCCGAGGACCTGCGGCACCGCACGGTCTCCTGCGGCCACTTCATGGCCGAGGAGGACCCCAAGCTGATCGTCGACGAGATCCGAGCCCTCGCCAACCGCTGAAGTCCTCCGCCCGCGGCCTGTGGCGGGCACCGGACCGGGACCAGGTCCGCCGGAGGTTTCGCGTAGTAAGTAAGTGAACGCTTCAATAGGTTTTATCCGCTACTCGAGGCACACGGAGTTTTGGTGGAAATTTCCTGGCTAGGCTAGACAAAGATCTTTCCTCCGTTTTCAGGCCTCAGGAGTGGTATGGGTTTCTCCCGGCGGGCGCTGGTTGGGCTCGGGTCTGCGACGACGCTTGGCGCTGTGGGGTTTCCGGGGGCGGTTCGTGCATCCGCATATGCCGGCCGTACGGGTTCGGGGCAGGTGTCTGCCGGGCCGTCGGCGGGTTGGTGCATGCCGGCTGAGTGGCTGAGGCATGAGCGCACGTTCATGGCGTGGCCGCCCTCGGACTCGGACTGGCAAGACGCCTTGCCTGCCGTCCGAAGAGATGTGGCGGGTATTGCGCGGGCTGTCGCGGAACACGAACCGGTGGTGCTGCTCGCCACCCCGGAAGACGCCGAGGGCGCCCGGCGGGCGTGCGGAGCCTCGGTGGAGGTCGCAGAGATCCCGGTGAACGACTTGTGGATGCGCGATTCCGGTCCGACGTTCGTCACCCGCTCCGGCCAGGTGGCGGGCATCGACTTTCACTTCAACGGGTGGGGCGGCAAGCAGCCGCACGACCGGGACACCCTCGTCGCCCGCCGGCTTCTCACGGGAAGAGGGCTACGCCGCATCGACGCGCCGATCACCACGGAGGGCGGCGCGCTGGAGGTCGACGGAGAAGGAACGCTGCTGGCGACCGAAAGCTCCCTGATCAACATCAACCGCAACCCCGGCAGATCCCGCGCGCAGATCGAGACGGCTCTGAAGAGGCTCCTCGGCGTCTCCAGGGTGATCTGGCTGGCCGGGCTGCGCGGCAGGGACATCACCGACTACCACGTCGACGCCCTGGCCCGCTTCGTCCAACCCGGCACCGTCGTGATCAGCCGACCACCGACCAGCGGTAAGCCGGACCTGCGGACACGGGCCTACCACCAGGCACGCCAGGTCCTGGAGACCGCGACGGACGCCCGCGGCCGCAGCCTGCGGGTTCTCGACCTGCCCGAGCCCGAACCCGGCAGAATCGGCGAACGGGGCCGCTACTTCCTCGCCTCCTACGCCAATTACTACCTGACCAACGGCGCTGTGATCCTCCCCCGCTTCGGCGACCGGACCACAGACCAACGCGCCGCATCGCTCCTCAAGGACCTCCACCCAGGACGCGCCGTCGTCCAACTGGCGATCGACACACTCGCCGAGGGCGGCGGAGGCATCCATTGCGCCACCCAGCAGCAGCCCTCACCCCGACAAGGCCGCGCGGGGCACCCCCAGCCCTGAGCAACCGGCTCGGGCCCGAGCGTCGTGCCGTCGTCGGCCTCCCGGGTCTCACGACGGCTGCTCGTCCAGCGCGAAGTACACCCCCGGCGGAAGACCCGGCAGGCCACCTCCAGCACACCCGCGCTGTTCTGCCGGCGGTGAAACACCGATCCGACCGGACTCGACGATCACTACAGGTTATTCGCATGACGACGGTTACGACGCGCACGGTCGAGTACCCGGCCGACGGCCTGACGATGATCGGGCACCTCGCGCTCCCGGCCGGTGTCGACCGCCGGCCCGCGGTCCTGGTCGGTCCCGAGGGGCCGGGGCTGAACGACTTCCAGCGCCGCCGTGCCGACACCCTGGCTTAGCTGGGGTACGTGGCGCTGGCCTTCGACATCAACGGCGGCCGCTGGTTCACCGGTCCCGAGGAGATGCCGGCGCACGTGACCCCCCTGCTCGCCGACCCCGACCGGATGCGGGGCATCGGCCACGCGGCGCTCGACGTGTTGCGCGCCGAACCACGGACGGACCCCGACCGGATCGCCGCCGTCGGCTATGGCACCGGGGGCGCGATCGCGTTGGAACTCGGGCGCGACGGCGTCAGCCTGCGCGCGATCGGCACGGTCAACGCGCTGACCACGGGCCGACCGGGCGAGGCGGCGCGCATTCGCTGCCCGGTGTGGGCCGGGGTCGGGTCAAAAGACCCGATCATGCCGCCCGCGCAACGGGACGCGTTCACCGCCGAGATGCAGGCCGCAGGCGTCGACTGGCGCCTCACGGTCTACGGCGGCGCCTTGCACGCCTTCCACCACCCCCGGTCGACCGCCACCGGCTCCCGCTCCGGCTCCGGCTCCCGCTCCGGCTCCGGCTCCGGCTCCGGCTCCGGTGGGACATCACCGCACCGGCCGCGTGCGTCTGGAACACCCCGGGGGTTGGTCACGTCGCGCCGCAGGGCCGCGAGTGCCTCGATCCAGGTCCGTCCGCGCTCACCTGCCCCGGTGACCGGATGGGTCCCTGCGCGACGTGCCAGCGCAAGAAACCAAGTACGGCCAGTGCCAGTGGTGCACGGCCCTCTCCGGCAGAAGTGGGGCCGCCCCCGTGCGCTTCGCCGGCGCACGCGGCGGTGGTGCGTCGTCGGGTCGTGGCTGCGCTGGTGCCGTGCGAGTGAGGGGGCGCCGGGATCTACGACCGGGCCCTCCACAGCCGTCACTCCTTGGAGGCGGTCTCCCGGATCAGCGGCTCGAACTCCCGCCGCACGTAGACGTCGAACGGCGCCGTCAGCGCGCCGTCGATCACCCGCCGCACCCGGTGCTCTGCCGCGAATTCCTTGATCGCTGCGCGGGAATCCGGATCCACACCCCCGCCAACGATCAGCACCCCGAACTCCTCGGTCTCCAGCAGTTTCCTGGCCTCCTCGTCGGTACTCACTCCCTCCGCTTCAAAGCCGTCCGCGCGCAGCGTGGCCAGCACCTCCGTCACCCTGGAGGGCGTCCTTCCCAGCACCAGCGTCCTCATGACCATTCCTCACCGGTACGCCTACATCGGCGCACCCGAACCTAGAAACTCAACCGGACTTGAGGTCAAATCCAACGCTCACCTCCCCGCGGGCCATCACATGATCCGCCGAGCAAGACCCAGCCGTCGCGGAAAGCATCCCCGCAGGCTTCCCCGGTGACAGGGAACCCATACCGGGCGTTACTCCGTACGAGCGCGCCCCAGCAGCGTGACGGCTTGGACGTCCCTCACCGACACCCCTCGCCCAACCGCTCCGCAAGGGATCACCCCTGCAAAAGGCGTCCCGGCAACGCCCCTTGGCCTTACCGTAGTTACCCCATCGATCAAATGAGGGATTCGTGTGGACCCGTTCGTGATGGCCGCTGGGACCGCTGTGGTGAGTGCGATGGCCACGCAGACCTGGCAGCAGACACAGCAAGCTGTCGTCTCGTGGTGGCGTCGGGTACGTCCGGACGAGGCCGCGGAAGTCGACGCGGTTCTCACCGAGACCCGACGTCGGGTGCTGGCCGCGCGGGAGGAGCGAGACACGGCCGGCGAGTCGACGCTGGTGTCCGACTGGCAGCGGCGTTTGACGACACTCCTGCGGGAGGATCCACACATGGCGGACGAACTACGTCTCCTGCTTGACGAAGTCGCCCCGGAGCGACCGGTCCCGGACCAGGGCCGGTCAGGCTCGCAGGTGTTGAAGGCGAAGGCCACCGGGAGTGGTCGCGTGTACCAGGCAGGGCGCGACCAGCACATCACCGAGCTGTGAGTTCCTCGCCTCAGGAAGCTTCGGGGGAGCCGAGCAACACTTTCCGTGCGAAGGCGTCGGCTCAGGCGAGGATCTATCAGGCGGGCCGCGACCAGTACATCGCGGAGCGAGATCTGCATCTGCACTACGTGACCGGCGTGCGCGAGCGGCGGCGCGCGCAGTCGAGCGCGGAGTCCGGCATCTGCCCCTTTCCAGGGCTCGCCGCATTCGAGGCAGAGGAGGCCGCCTGGTTCTTCGGGCGTGACGAGCTGATCGCCGAGCTGCTGGTGCGGCTGGACCAACGCCTGCGCGCCGGTGGGGCGCTGACGGTGGTCGCTCCTTCGGGTGCGGGCAAGTCCTCGCTTCTCAAGGCCGGCATGGTGTCCGCCCTTGCCGCGGGGGCGCTGCCCGGGTCGGCACGGTGGCCGTGCGTCGTACTCACTCCGAGGGCCGACCCGTTGACGGCGCTGGCCAGGAGCCTCGCGGTGGTCACCGGCGACTCCCCGGGGGAGACGGCGGAGATCCTGGCCGCTGGGCCGGCCTCCTTCGTTCGGATGCTGCGCGCCTTCGTGCGGCAGCGGCAGGGCACCGAGCCCATGGAAGGCCGGTGGGTCTTCGTCGTCGACCAACTCGAAGAGCTGTTCACCCTCTGCACGAGTGAGGAAGCCAGGGTCCGGTTCCTCGAACTGCTGGATGCCGTCGCCAAGGCGGGAGCCGACGGTGACAGTCCCGTAGGACTGGTGGTCTACGGGCTGCGGTCGGACTTCTACACTCCGTGCGCCGACTACCCGGTGCTGCAGAGCGCACTCCAGAACCGTCAGATCCTCGTCGGCCCCATGTCGGAAGCCGACGTCCGGGAGGCGATTCTGCTCCCGGCCCGGGAAGCGGGACTGGACGTCGAGCCCGACCTGGTCGAAGGGTTGCTCGGCGATCTCGGCGTGTCACACCCGCCGACGGGGCGACAGCATGCCCCGGATGCCGACGTCGGCCATTTTGCGGCCGAGCGGCTGCCTCTGCTCGCCCACGCGCTGCGCACGACATGGCTGCGGCGGCACGGCCACACCCTCACCCTGCAGGGGTATCACGAAACCGGGCGCATAGCGGGCGCCGTGGCGAAGACCGCGGACGACCTCTACGGCCGGCTGGACGCAACCGGCCGACAGACGGCCCGCAACCTCCTGTTACGCCTGGTCAAGATCGGTGACGGCACCGAGGACATCCGTCGCCCCAGGCCGTACGCCGAGCTGATCGACCAGGGCGCGCAGAACTCGGAGCGTGCCACGGTCGAGGCGCTTGTCGAGCAGTTCACTGCGGCCCGTCTGCTGACACGGGCAGCCGACAGCGTCGAGATCACCCATGAAGCCCTGCTCCGCGCGTGGCCACGGCTGCGCCGGTGGATCGAGGACGACCGGGCCGGCAACCTCATCCGCCAAGACCTCGAAGAGGCAGCCTCTCACTGGGACGCGGTCGGCCGCGCCGACCCCACTCTGCTCTACGGCGGAGGCCGGCTGGAAGCTGCCCGCGCCTGGGCCGGCGACGCGGGCGGCAACGGCCCGAGCGCGGTCGCATCGGCATTCCTCGCGGCCTCGCTCCACGCGCAGCAGCGCGGGGTGAAACTGCGTCGCGTCGTCATCAGCGTCCTCACCGTGCTCGTGGTGCTCGCCTCAAGTGCCGCAGTACTCGCCTTCAGGGAACGCTCCGTCGCGGAAGGTCAGCGCAACGCGGCCGTCTTCCATCAGCTCACCGCCGAGGCGGACAGCCTGCGCAGCAATCAGTTGCCGATGGCCGCCCAACTCGACATGGCTGCCTACCGCATGAGACGGACCCAGGACCTCTACACCCATCTGATCACCGACGCGAACAGCCCCCTGTCCACCGCACTGACCGGTCACACGCGTCCCATCATGTCCACGGCGTTCAGCCCGGACGGCCGCATCCTCGCCTCCGCGGCCTTGGACGGCACCGTACGCCTGTGGAACGTCGCGGGCCCGGCCGGACCCACTCCGCTGGGCCAGCCCCTCACCGGCCACCAGGGAGGCGTCCATTGCCTCGCCTACAGCCCGGACGGCCACATCCTGGCCAGCGGTGGCTTCGACCGGACGGTACGGCTGTGGGACGTCACCGACCCTGCGCGGCCCAGCGCACTGGGCCGCCCGCTGACCGGCCACAACAGCACCGTCAAAGCCGTGGCGTTCAGTCCGGACGGGCACACCTTGGCCAGTGGCAGCCTGGACAGGACAGTGCGACTGTGGGACGTCTCGGATCCAGCCGACGCCACCCCACTGGGGCGGCCCCTGACCGGTCACACCGACAGCGTCCGGTCCGTGGCGTTCAGCCCTGACGGGCACACCTTCGCCAGCGGCGGCGCGGACAAGACGGCACGCCTGTGGAACGTCTCCGACCCGGCACACGTGCGGTCGCTGGGCAAACCCCTCACCGGCCACACCGGCCCGCTCTGGTCCGTGGTCTTCAGCCCGGACGGACACACCCTCGCCAGCGGCGGCGCGGACAAGACGGCACGCCTGTGGAACGTCTCCGACCCGGCGCACGTGCGGTCGCTGGGTTCCCTCACCGGCCACACCGGCATCGTCCAGTCCGTGGCGTTCGGCCCGGACGGACACACCCTCGCCAGCGGCAGCCTGGACCAGACGGTACGACTGTGGAACGTCACCGACCCGGCACACGTACGCCCGCTGGGCAAACCCCTCACCGGCCACACCGGCATCGTCCAGTCCGTGGCGTTCAGCCCGGACGGACACACCCTCGCCAGCGGCGGCGTCGACGAGACGGTTCGCCTGTGGCACCTCCCCGCCACGATCGCCGTGGACCACACCGGCGGCGTCCACTCGGTGGCGTTCAGCCCGGACGGGCGCACCCTCGCCAGCGCCGGCTCCGACCGAACGGTGCGGTTGTGGAACGTCACCGACCCGGCGCACCCTGTCCCGCTGGCCAAACCCCTTACCGGCCACACCGGTCAGGTCCTGTCCGTGGCGTTCAGCCGGGACGGACAGACCCTGGCCAGCGGTGGCGCGGACCGGACGGTTCGGCTGTGGGACGTCACCGATCCCGCACGCGTGCGCCCGCTCGGCCGGCCGCTCACCGCCCACACCGACGTGATCACTTCCCTCGTTTTCGGCCCGGACGGGCACACACTCGCCAGCGGGAGCACCGACCGGACGGTGCGGTTGTGGGACGTCACCGACCCGTCCGACCCTGCACCCCTGGGGCATCCCCTCACCGGTCAGAACGACATCGTCGCTTCTCTGGCCTTCAGCCCCGACGGCCACACCCTCGCCGCCGGCGGCGGCCTGACGGTGCGACTGTGGGACGTCACGGAGCCGACCCGTCCCACCTCGCTGGGCAAGCCACTCACCGCCCACGCCGAGGCCGTCGTCTTCGTGGCGTTCAGTCCGGACGGGCACACCCTCGCCACCGCCGGTCTGGACAGCACCGTACGACTGTGGGACGTCACCGACCCGGCGCGCCTGCGCTCCCGCGGGCGACCTCTGACCAGCAATGTCTGGTCTCTGGCGTTCCGCCCGGACGGCCACACCCTCGCCACCGCGGGTCTGGACAGCACCGTAGGGCTCTGGGACGTCGCGGACCCGGCCGGACCCCACCCGCTGGGGCAACCCCTCACCGGCCACACCGACTACGTCTGGTCCGTGGCGTTCAGCCCGGACGGTCGGACGCTCGTCACCGGGAGCGAGGACTCGACCGTCCGGCTGTGGCGTATGGACGAAGACCAGGCCGTCACACACATCTGCGCGTACACGGATCCGCTCACGCGTCAGCAATGGAGCCGGCACGTACCCCAGCTCGCCTATCGCTCGCCCTGCACATGATCTGACGGCGCCTCATTTTCTGTCGAGCGCCGGCAGAGGCCTGCCACGGAGGCCGTTGCTCTTGCGGTCGCAGATCCTGTGATGTATCCGCGGCAGGGGGAGGAGGGGGCGAAATCTTTCGGGCGAAGGCGTAGCGTGCCAGCGTCTGCTGGACGGCGAGCTGCTCTGCGGGTCGAGATTCACCTCTCCGCCAGGCGTTGCCCTGAGGTGGCTGCCTCCCCGGCCGAAAGCCGCGGTTGTCGTCATGTCAGGCCTCGCTCGCGCTCGGTCGTCGGGTGAAAGACGGGGCACGGTCGGCTCAGCGGCCACCCGGCGTGCGAGGGGAGGGTGGAGCGCGTGACGTGAGGGGCACACTGTCGCGCGGCCGGCCGCTTTGCCGTCAGGACGCCGGACCGCTGAGCCGGCGGACGGTGATGTGGCGGGCCGGTGGTGTACGCGGTGCCGTCAGGCATCGGCAAGGCGACCGTCTCGGTTCACCGCTGCGAACAGCGCGGCCACCTGGTCGCCAGAGGTGCCCCGAGGTCTCCGCATCGGCGTCCGGGCGGCCACCAGCGCCCCGAGGACGACCGCCGGACGCCACTAAAGAAGCGTGAGCACGATCTTGCCCTGGATATGCCCTCGCGAGGCGCGTTCGTGCGCCGCCCGGGCATCCGGGAGCGGAAACGTGCTGTCTATCGCGACGCGAACCGTGCCCGCGTCGAGCAAGCGTCCCACTTCAGCAAGCTGCGCGCCGTGCGAGCGGACCTGGGTGCCCGAGACCGTGACGCCCAGCTTCGCGATCTCTTCCTCGTCGTATTCGCCGAAGAACACGGGGAACAGGGCGCCACCGCGTTTGAGGGTGCGCAGGAAGCGGCTGCTGTCGCGGCCACCGACGGTGTCGAGAACAAGGTCGACGTCATGCACGAGTTCCTCAGGACGACTCTTGGTGTAGTCGATGAACTCGTCGGCGCCCAGCTCGCGCAGGAACGACTCATGCGCGCCCGATGCCACCGCGATGACATGTGCGCCCTTCCACTTCGCCAGCTGCAGGGCGAAGTGGCCCACGCCGCCCGCAGCGCCGTTGACGAGCACCGTCGTGTCGGCGCCGAGGGCCACCGGGCGGTGCCGCGCCGCCTGGAAGGGCGACGGGTGATCGTGCCCGAGTTCGATCAGGAACTGCCACGCCGTCAGCAGGGACATAGGCGCCCCGGCGGCGTGCACGTGATCGATGCCGGCCGGCTTGCGTGCGAGGTCCGACGCGGGCGCGGCCACGTACTCGGCATACGCCCGGCCGTCGAAGCTGGGAAAGCGAAGGAGACCGAAGACTTCATCACCGACGGAGAAGCCCTCCACGTCCGCGGCGACGCCCTCGACGACACCCGACACGTCCGTCCCCGGAATCACGGGCAGGTCGAAATTCGGCCTCGTCTCCGGAGGTATGTTGCTCAGCCCGTCGCGCAGGTATCTGTCCGGAGGATTGATGCCGACCGCGTGAACGCGAACGAGCACCTCACCCGGCCCCGGCTCGGGAATCGGCACCTCGTCGTATCGCAGAACCTCAGGGCCGCCGTGCTCATGCAGCCGGATCGCCCTCAGAACCGTGACCTCCTGCTCGCAGTTGCGGGCGCCGCCTGAACGCCCCTGTCGACCACCCACCATTCGGCGTAAGGCGCCTGAGAGAGGGGTCGGGTTCACCATGGCCGAACGCTGAAGTATGTGCCCTCTCCAGCTAATGACTGGGCCGCGGCCGGTAGTTCAGAGATCGGCCCCCGGCCTCACGCGGCGCGCTGTCCGACGCGCAGGACGCTCAGATAGCGGCGTGATGCTCGGTCGCCCATCCGGGTGCGGATACGCTCGGCGACGGCGTCGAGCAGCGGCTCACGGACGTCACGGTCGAGGCTCCGATACAGCGACGTCGAGCGAAGGAGATCGGCGAAGCCCTCCCCGTCGAACCACTGAACGGTCGGATACCAGCGCACGATCGTCGGGCCGAACAACCCTCCGGGATCGTCGACCAGGCCCCACCCCTCGTCGGTGGTGCGGACCTCATCCTCCAGCGGCGGATGACCCCAGCCGGGGTTCCCCGGACAGAACCGCTCGTGAAGATCGGCGGTCTCTGCGTACACCTCCGGCTCTCCCGGCCTGCGGACAACGACGTTGCCGACCAGCGCCATCCAACCTCCTGGACGGAGCACGTCGTACGCCCGCTGCCAGCCGATCGACGGGTCGACCCAGTGCCACGACGACGCCGCCACGAGGACATCGAAGCGCCGACCACGGTCGTCCCACTCCTCGAACAGCGATGATTCGACTTCGACGTTGCAGAAGGAGGCGATCCGCCGGCGAGCGAGTGCGGCCATGTCCGGGCCCGAGTCGACGGCGGTCACCGAGCATCCGAGCGCTGCCAGGGAGCGAGTCGCCTGACCCGTACCGCAGCCGACTTCCAGCACCGACGACCTTTCGTCCATGCCGGTGATCGAGCCAAGGTCCGCGAACAGCTCGTCGGGGTATCCCGGCCGGATCCGGTCGTAGAGTTCCGGCACCTCGTTGAACACGCGGCCGAGGTCGTGTCGCTTCAGGGGCATCTTCGGATCATCAGTCACGCGCGCACAAGCTACGAGGCTCGTCCGCGCAGGCGCCAGCGGTTCAGGAATCGCAGGCCGGGCGGTGAGCAGTCCGTCCGGGCGTCGAGCCGGGTGCGGGCGGTCGCGTGCGGTGCAGGGTGATCACGAGGGACCCCAGAGCAGGATGCGGAGTTCGACTAAGGGCCCTGTGGCGTCGACCGGCGTCGCGTCCATCTTCTCCAGCACATGGAGCATCGGCACGTTGCTCGCCGCAACGGTGGCGGCCAGCGCCTGATGTCCCTCGCGGCGGGCGACGGTCGCCGCGTGTTCGGCCAGCGCGGTGCCGAGCCCCTTGGCCTGCCACTCGTCCTCGACCAGGATCGCGAGTTCCCCCACTCCTTGCTGACCGGTGCGCATGACGTTGGTCATGGCGATGATGTGGTCCGTACGTTCGGCCGGAGTGGTCACCAGCGTGGTGCCGCGCTCCGGGCTGGACAACTGACGCCATTCGGCGGGCGACAGCCCCGACCTGCCCCCGTGGTACCGCAGGGCTCGGCTGTCCAGCGAGCACCGGCGGTGCAGTTCCTGGACCGGGACCAGGTCGACGGGGTCCGCCATTCGGGTCCGGGTGTCGGTGCCATCGGTCAGCGTGATGGGGTGTGCGGTGTCTCGACGGCCGGCGTCGGGCATCGTCGTTCTCCTGACATTGCGATCGTGACTGCTGTGCCGCGGGTCCCGGGACGCACGCGCGGCCTTACTGCTGAAGCAGTCTTTTGCCGCTTCCCGGCCGACTCAAGAGGACTTCGCGTCACTTTGATCGCACTCCGCTTATGTTCAATCACGGAGAGAAGCGTAGATGCAAGGAGTTGCGGTCACCGTCGGCGCTGATGCTGAGCACTGCTCACGTCATCGCTCAAGGATTCACACGGAGGGCTGCCTGGCCGTCGCCACCAGGACAGGCCGATGAACGTCCGTACTTCGCGTAAGCGAGCCCCTCGGCGAGATCTGTCCGCAGGCGGATCCTGGCCGGCCACCGGCCGGCCGGGCCGGCGGGGGTGCGGGTGACTGCGAAGAACAGGCCGGCCGGCAGGATGTGGGTGCGCAGGCCGCGCTCACGCAGGGCGCGCGGAACCGGTTCGGTCCCACCATCCGCGCATGGCGGCGGTGTCGTTCGGCAGAGAGGTCGCGGCCTTTCCGGAGGGCGACGGCGGAGGGCAGCCGGGAGGCGGCGCGCCTGCGCAGCCGACGGTCACGTCACCGCGGTACCGCCTCCATGGCGGGCGCACGCACTCCCACGCCCAGGACTGCTTTCCCTACGGTGCGTGGGGGCCACCGCCCCTCTCACCTCCGGTCCGTCGGCAGGTCCGAGTCGGCCCGGGGCGGCGGCCCCACTCGCGAAGACGGTCAGGCCAGCTCGAGGACGAGCTTGCCGACGTTCTGCCCGCGGAAGAGCATCTGCAACACCTCGGGGAAGTCGTCCACGCTCCCCCGCACCACATGTTCCTTGACCTTGATGCGGCCGGCGCCGATCCAGGCGGCGATCTCCTGCGCCGCCTGCGCGTAGCGCTCGGCGTAGTCGAAGACGACGAAGCCCTCCATCCGGGCGCGGCGCACCAGCAGCGAAAGGTAGTTGGAGGGGCCGTTGACCGGCGTGACGTTGTTGTACTGGCTGATCGCACCGCACACCACGACGCGCGCGTGCATCGCCAGCCGGGTCAGGGCCGCGTCGAGGATGTCCCCGCCGACGTTGTCGAAGTAGACGTCGATGCCATCGGGGGCGTGCTCGCGCAGCGCCTTCTTGACGTCGTCGGCGCGGTAGTCGATCGCCGCGTCGAAGCCCAGTTCGTCGGTGAGCAGCGCGCACTTCTCGGCTCCGCCGGCGATGCCCACGACCCGGCAGCCCTTGGCCTTCGCGATCTGACCCGCGATCGTGCCGACCGCACCGGCGGCTCCCGACACCACGACGGTCTCGCCCTCCTTCAGCGCCCCGACGTCCAGCAGGCCGAAGTAGGCGGTCATGCCCGGCATGCCCAGCGCGCCCAGATACGTCGACGGCGGAGCGAGCGACGTGTCGATCTTCATGGCGCCCCTGCCGTCGGAGACCACGTACTCCTGAACGCCGAACGTGCCGACCACGTGATCACCGGGCTGGAAGTCGGGGTGGTTGGATGCGGTGACCTCGATGACCGATCCGGCGCGCATCACCTCACCGATGCCCACCGGCGGCAGGTACGAGGGACGGTCGTCCAACCAGCCCCGCATGGCCGGGTCCAGCGAGATGACACGCGTGCGCCCCGCGAACCGGCCCGGACCCGGTTCGTCGACGGGCCCGGAACAGTGTTCCCAGTCATCGGCTTCGACCTCGCCGACGGGGCGGGCTGCCAGACGGATCTGACGGTTGGTCGCAGACATGGTGTCTCCTGTCGTTCGCGGCTTCGCCGCAGGCTACCGACCAGTTGGTACGTCACGGTGTGTGACGTTCACCACAGGTGATGCGCGACCTTGTCAGGGCGCCGCCCAGCGCAGCGGCACGGCCTCGCCGGCCGCGTCGCCGGACCGGTCAGCGGGTCGAGGCCTGCCGCCCGGACTCGCCCTTCCGGTCTCGCTCGTGCAGCAGTCGTGCGGTCTGCCCGGACACCGGCGCGGCCAGCAGTGCGGTGACCAGGTCGACCAGTCGGCTGGTGAACAACCGGTCGTCCCTGCGGGGGCGGCCAGCGGCCCGGGCGGCGAGTTCGGCGTGGCAGAAGCGCATGGCGGTGAAGCGGGTGTGGAACACCGCGGTCGACTCGGGGGCCAGCAGCGGCTCCACCAAGCGCCGCCAGGGTTGGATGCTCGAGCCCTCCGTCACGACAACCTCGACCAGGGGTTCGGGGCGGTTGAGCAGCTCGGCCACGATCTGCAGGAACTCGCGGCCGCCGTCGGGGTCGGCGAGTTTCGCGGCGGCCGGCACCACCAGCGCGGCCGCGAGGGATCGAAGATCGACGGCACCGCTGTCCTCGCACTGCTGCAGCAGTACCTCCCGGCCGGCGTCCACCGCCGGAAGATGCTTGTCGAGCACGGCCCGCAGCAGACCCGCCCGGTCGCCGAAGTGGTACTGCAGGGCCATCGCGTTGCGCTGGCCGGCGGTGCGCTTGATCTCGTTGAGCGACACACCGTCGACGCCCTTGGCCGCGAACAGCTGCTCGGCGGCCCGGATGAGGGCGCCGCGCGTGTCACCGGCCTTTCGGCTCCGGGGCGACGTGTCCTGGGTCTCATGTGCGCTCACGAATGCCCATGCTAGCGTCTCCACCGCGGAAGTAATGCAGTTGCATTAATAGCTGATACAAGCGCCTTGACGCGTGTACGTCACCGCTCCGGATCCCTGTTCTGCACGGGCGCCGCTCTGCGCCCGGATGGAGGTATGCAGTGAAGGCACTGACCTACCACGGCCGCCATGACATCCGCTACGGGGACGTCCCCGACCCTGCCGTCACCAGTCCCACCGACGCGGTCGTCCAGGTCACCACGGCCGGCATCTGCGGCAGCGACCTGCACATCTACGGCGGCAACGGGTTCACCCGGGAGACCGGTTACACGCCGGGACACGAGTGCGTCGGCGTCGTCGTCGACACCGGCGACCAGGTCTCCCGGTTCAGGTCCGGCGACCGGGTCCTGGTTCCCGCCTCGGTCGGCTGCACCCTGTGCAGAACGTGCGCGAGGGGGCTCACCGCCCGGTGCGAGCGAGCCCAGGCCCCGACGGACCTCTGCTACGGAGTGAGCCCGAAACTTCCGGGCAGTCAGGCCCAGGCCGTGGCTGTTCCCCATGCCGATGCCAACCTGGTGCCCCTGCCCGAAGGCATTTCCGACGAGGCGGCCATCGTCCTGACGGACAACGCCCCCACGGCCTGGTACGGCTGCCGTAGAGCCCGCATCCAGCCGGGCGAAACGGTCCTGGTCATCGGCCTGGGCCCGGTCGGCCTCATGGCCGCGCAGTCCGCCTTCGCGATGGGGGCCGCCCGGGTGCTGGGCGCGGACCTGGTCGCGGAGCGGCGTGCCTTCGCCGCCACCCTGGGTGTCGAGCCGGTCGAGGGTGAGGACGCACGAACGGCCGTGCGGGAGATGACCGCAGGACGCGGACCGGACGCCGTGGTGGAGGCCGTGGGCTCGGACGCCACCATCGAACTCGCCCTCAAAGCCGTCCGGCAGGCAGGACGGGTCAGCGTCATCGGCGTCAATCAGAACAAGGCCTTTCCCTTCCATATGGGACTGGCCCAGGTCAAGGAGCTGGAGTTCGCCATCGGACTGTGCTCGATCCCTTACGAACTCCCTGCCCTGATCCCCCTCGCCCAGGCCGGCCGGATCAAGCCGGAGGTCGTGGTCTCCCACCGCCTCGCCCTCTCCCAGGGCCCCGCGGCGTACGAGCTGTTCCACAGCCGCGCCGCCGGTGTCCGCAAGATCCTCCTCGACCCCGCCCGTTGAGCGCGGGCCGGCCCGGCGGGATGGCTGGGCGGCCGCCCGGACCACCGGCGCCGTCCAGGGACGTCCCGCCGAGGCCCGAGACGGTCAGGTGAACATGTCGGCCAGGGGCTGTTCGGTCCACACGGTCTTGCCCTCGCGGGTGTAGCGGGTGCCCCAGCGTTCGGTCATCTGGGCCACCAGGAACAGGCCGCGCCCGCCCTCGTCAGTGGTGCGGGCGCGGCGCAGGTGGGGTGAGGTGTGGCTGGTGTCGCTGACCTCGCACACCAGACACCGTTCACGGATCAGCCGCAGGGTCGCGGGGCCCTCGGCGTAGCGGTAGACGTTGGTCACCAGTTCGCTGGCGATCAACTCGGTGGTGAAGGCCAGGTGCTCCAGTCCCCACTCGCTCAGCTTGGCCGAGATCAGTTGCCGGGCCCGGGCAGCGCTCGCGGGCTCCAGTGGCAGACGCCAGGAGGCGACATCGTCCGGTGGCAACACGCGGGTACGGGCGATCAGCAACGCGACGTCGTCGCCGGGGCGCGCGGGCACGAGCGAGTCGACCACCGCCTGGCAGGTCCGTTCCAGTGCGTCCGCCGGGCGGGTGAGCGCTGCGCACAGCTTGGTCAGGCCGACGTCGGCATCGATGTGGCGTTCGCCGATGAGTCCATTGGTGTACAGGCACAGCAGGCTTCCCTCGGCCAGTTCGAACTCCCGGGCCTCGAACGGCAGGCCGCCCAGGCCGAGCGGTGGGCCGGTCGGCAGTTCGAGCGGAGCCGCCTGTCCGTCCGGCGCGGTCACCACCGGCGGTGGGTGGCCGGCGCGCGCCACGGAGCACCGCCCGGAGACCGGGTCGTACACGGCGTACAGGCAGGTGGCCCCGACGACCTGCTCGCCCACGGGCCGTTCGCCGGCTGCTTCCTGTTCGGCCGCCAGCAGGTCGACCAGGTCGTCCAGGCGGGAGAGGACCTCGTCCGGTTCCAGGTCGAGGCTGGCGAGCGTGTGTACGGCCGTACGCAGCCGGCCCATGGTGGCGGCAGCGTGGATGCCGCGTCCCACCACGTCACCCACGACGAGGGCGACCCGGGCCCCGGACAGGGGAATGACGTCGAACCAGTCGCCGCCCAGGCCCGGGGCCGCGCTGGCCGGCAGGTACCGCAGGGCCACCTCGACGGCCGACTGGTCCGGGACCGTCCGGGGCAGCAGGCTGCTCTGCAAGGTGAAGGCGGTCTGCTGCTGCTGGGTGAAGCGCCGGGCGTTGTCGATGGCGACGGCGGCGCGCGAGGCGAGTTCCTGGGCGAGGGTGAGATCGTCCGCCTCGAAGGGATCGGGACGGCGCGAACGCCACAGGGTCATCACGCCCAGCACCAGGCCACGCGCGGCGAGAGGTACGACGATCAGCGAGTGGGCGCCCAGGTCCGGAGCATGGGCCCCTTGGCGGCCTTCCGCGGAGAACCAGTCGGGCGGAAGTACCGGTTCCAGGACGGGTCGTCCTTCGGCCAGGCATCGTCCCTGGGGTGTGTCGGGCGCGAACTCCACCGGCTCACCATGGGGGTGGGGCGGGCCGGGTTGCTGGGCACCGACGCTGCTGGCCCCCAGTCGTACCACGGGCCCTCCCAGGGCCCGGGCCACCTCCTCACCGCGCGTCACCGGCTGGAGCAGATCCACTGACGCATGGTCGGCGAGGTGAGGCACCATCACCTCAGCCAGTTCCCGGGCGGTCTCCGCCACGTCGAGAGTGGTTCCGATCCGGCTGCCGGCCTGGTCGAGGAGCGCGAGCCGGCGCTGCGCCCGGTGGCGTTCGGTGATGTCCTCGATCATCTCGGCCACGCCCAGGACGCGGCCGGAGGGATCGTCCATCCGGAAGGACGAGACCAACGCGACCCGCTCTCGTGTCGGATCCTGCTCCAGCCGGGCGAACTGCTCGGAGTAGACCAACGGTCTTCCGGTCTCCATCACCTGGCGCACACGGTCCACGGCCTTGCGCGCGTCGTCGGGAAGGAGCATCTGCCCGGTGGGCAGCCCCCGGAACTCCGCTGCCGGGACGCCGCTGAAGCGCTCGATGGCCCGGTTGACCCGGAGAAGCCTCAGGTCGGTGCCGTGAATGACCAGGCCGATCGGGCACCGGCGGAACAACCCGTCGAGAAGCGCGCGGTCCCTTTGCCACTCCAGGACGTCAGCCGCGGGTGCCCCGGCGAGAAGCCACTCACGGACCCCCTCGCCGCGTGAGAGCGCATGCGCCCTGATCCCCATCTCCACGAGCCGCCCGTCGCGGTGCCGCACGGGGAACATCCCGAACCAGCCGCCGGTTCCCCTGCAGCTCGCCGCGGCGTCCCTGACAGCCGGCAGATCGCGGGGATCGACAAGGACCTCGGACGCCGGACGACCGATCACGGCCGGATCCGGATGGCCGAGCAGTTCCTGGGCCCGCGGGCTCCATCCGATCACGGTGCCCCGGTCGTCGAGCAGCGCCAGGGCGGCGAGGTGCAGGGCGAACGGATCGTCGTGGCTTTCGCTGAACTCCGTCATCCGCTTCTCCACGGCTGGACACCACCTTGTACTCGGTCACCGTTGCTCTGCCACGGGTCCTGACCGCGACCGGGCGACCGGCGTGACGGTGTCCGGGGGCGGTGGCTCGGCGTTCCCACACGCATGCGGTCCCGCTGATGCCATGTAAGCCTATGGAGACCCGTCGGAGCCGCGACCTCGCCCGCCGCGTGGCACGGCGTGGCGGACCAGGGGCAATACCGCAGGCCCTGAGGCCTCCTCACGACCGCGCCCACGGATACGTCCATGACCTGGGTCAGCGCACGGCACCGGGAGCGTGCCGGCAACGGAGTCGGCCCCGACCACTACCGGGCTCCGTCATGAGCGGGTCCTGCCGGGCCTCGGGGACGTTTCCCCAGCTCGCGCGCCGCCAAGGCCCAGCTCAGTTCCACCACGGTGTCCGGGGCGTCCAGGCTGGTGCCGGTCAGCTCCTCGAAACGACGCAGCCGGTAGCGGACGGTGTTGACATGAACGTGTGCGCTGCGGGCCACGTCGCGGACGTGCCGCCCCCGCTCCAGGTATGCCCGCACCGACTCCTCGATGAGCGCACCGAACTCCCCCTCCGCCTCCAGCGGGCGCAGATAGCGGTCGAGCAGCAGCTCGGCGAGTTCCGGTTCGGCGACGACGGCCACCCGCCAGGACAGGTCGCCGAGGTCGTACACGCCGCGCAGAGCGTACGCACGGACGGCTTCCAGCAGTCTGCCGGCGGCGCGGAAGGAGCGGTGCACCGTGACCAGGTCCGTCGGCGGGCCGAGCCCCGCCCTCACCTCCAGGTCACCGACCTCCGGCTTCGCCTCGACGACTCCGGCGACCGCCTCGTCCAGCACGGTGAGCAGGCCGCCTCGGCCGTTCCAGCGGCCGTGGGCCTGCAGAGACCGTTCCAGCGCGTCCGGACCGGCGTTGCCGTTCGGGACGGCTCGGATCGCCCGGTACGGCCGTGACGGGTCCAGACCGTAGATCGCCGCACCGCTGTGGATCTCCGTCGCGCTCAGCGTCCCGTGGAGCAGTCCCCGCAGGAAGTCGGCGCGGCGGCGGGCGTCGGACAGGGCGGAGGCGACCTCCGCCTGCCGGTGGACGGCGGCGATCCGCAGGCTCGCGACGTCGGCGAGTTCCCACAGGCACTTGGTGCGGTCGAGGATGAGGCCGGGGTCCAGCCCGCGCCCGGTCGCCTCGGCGATGAACAGATCCCGTATCACGCTCAGCGCCCGGCGGAAGGCGCGGAGCCCGTCGCTGAGCGGCACACCCCGGGCGACCCGGTCCCGGGCCACATCGGCCTCGTCGAAGTCCTCCGGGGCGGGCACCGTCCCCTCTCGTACGACCGCGAGAGCCCGCTGGAAGTGCCGACTCCAGATCTGGTGCAGGAGTTCGCGCGGGACCGCGCGGTAGGACGGAATCTGGTCCGCCAGATCCGCGTGCAACAGCCCGCCCACCTGCCCCTGCTGCGCGGCCATCGCGGCGATGACCCGTTCGATGGGCGCCGCCGGGCCACGCTGTCCGGGCATGGACCTCACCTCCGACCCTCCGGCACCGGCCGTTGTGCACCTGCACAATATGCCGACCTCCGGCCTTGGCCAGGGAGCCGTCGACAATCCGCCGCCCCCGAAAGCACAGTGGCACGACGGCCGAAGGAGTGGATCGGCGCACCCGCGCAAGACGCCGTACGACCGTGCTCAGACCGCTCCCGAAGGACCGAAACGCCCCGACGAACAGTGCGGAGACCGCCATGACCGACGATGACCGTCACCGACCCCACCGCGCCGCCGCAGACACCGGCCCGCGTCTGGCGCCACTGCCCGAGGACGACTGGGACCCGACCGCCCGGAAGCTGCTCGCCCCGATTCCCCGGGACGCCGACGGCCACCTCGCCAACGTCTTCACCACGTTGGTGCGGCACCCCGGACTCTTCCGGCACTTCCTGCCGTTCGGCAGCCATCTGCTGCGCGACGGCCGGCTGCCGGACCGGAGCCGGGAACTGCTGATCCTGCGCACCGCGTACAACACCCGGGCCGCGTACGAATGGGGGCGGCACGTACCGCTGGCCAGGGCCGCCGGGGTCACCGACGAGGAGATCCGGCGGGTCGGCGCGGGTCCGGACGCCCCGGGGTGGACGCCGGCCGACGCCCGTCTGCTGCGTGGCGCCGACGAACTGCACCGGGACGCACGCCTGTCCGCGGCCACCTGGTCCGCACTCGCAGCCTCCCACGACGAGGCACAGCTGATCGAGATCACCATGCTCGTCGGTCAGTACCACATGGTCGCGTTCTTCCTGAACTCCGCCGGTACACGGCTCGAGGCCGGCTACGAGACGGAAACCCTGCCCGCGCCTGCCGCAGCCGGCGCGGACGCCGTGGAAGGGGGACAGGGCGATGCCTGAGCCCCGGCACACCGCGAACCCCCTGGTCGGCCTCCTGACCGGCCGGAGCGTACTGGTCGTCGGCGCGGGCACCCGCCCCAGCGACGATCCGGCGGCCCCGGTGGGCAACGGACGGGCGGTGGCCGTGCGCGCCGCCCGCGAGGGAGCGTCCGTTGCCTGCGCGGATGTCTCCTCCTCCGCCGCGGAGGCCACCGCCGCCCTGGTCGGTGAGGAAGGCGCCCGGGGCCTCTGCGTGGTCGGTGACGCCACGGATCCCGGCCAGGCCTCGGCCATGGTTGCCGAGGCCCTCCGCGGACTCGGCGCACTCGACGCGATCGTGGTCAACGTCGGCATCGGCCTCGGTGCGGGCCTGGCGGACACGTCACCGCAGCAGTGGGAACGTGTGCTCGCGCTCAACCTGAGCGCCCCCTTCCTCGCCGCCAAGTACGGACTGCCCGCGATCGCCGACGGAGGATCGATCGTCTTCGTCGGTTCCGTGGCCGGGCTGCGCGCGGCCACGGACTCCCCCGCCTACGACAGTTCCAAGGCAGGCCTGTTCGGTCTCACCCGCCATGTCGCCAAGGAGGGCGGGCCGCGCGGGATCCGCGCCAATCTGGTCGTCCCCGGCCTGATCGACACCCCGATGGGCCGTGAGGCCTCCACCCGGCGGGGGTCGCGTTCCGCCTCGTTCGGCCGCATACCGCTCGGACGCCAGGGCACCGCCTGGGAGGTGGCCGAAGCCGTCACCTTCCTGCTCTCCGATCGCGCCTCCTACATCACCGGGCAGAGCCTCGTGGTGGACGGAGGGCTGAGCGCAGTCTGAGCCGGTGGGTGCCTGTCGCTTCACCACCGGATGACGGGGCGGGGGCGGTCCCCAGGGGTCAGGGCATCGACCGGGACCGCCCCCACCGGCTCACTTCGTCAGCGGGCCGAACTCCTTGCGGGTGTCCACCGGCGTGCCGAACAGCTGCCACCGCTCGCCCTTGAACCGCATCAGCTGCATGGTCTCGATCGGGAAGGCGTCGCCGTGGCCCGTGGACATGGTGACCCCGGGCAGCAGCATGCCCACCTTCACGCTCTTCAGGTCGCGCACGGCGTCCCGCAGCCCTTCCCTGGTCGGGCACTTCATCCCGGCCAGGGCCTTGTGCAGGCTGGAGGCGACGGCCCAGCCATAGGCGTTGAACTGGTTGGCCGGGTCGGCGTCCGGTGCGTACTTGTGCAGGGCTTTGGTGTAGGTCTTGATCTCGGGGTCGTTCGCCCACTGCGGGTCGGCGGGGTCCTTGAAGTAGGTCGCCGAGACCACGCCCTGCACGTTCTTGAACCCGACGGGCTGGAGCACGGCGGCGGACGAGGCCACGTTGTTGACGATGTGCAGCGGGTTCCACCTGGGGTTCTTGGCGTCGGCGGCGAGTGCCTGGCTGCCGAACTTGGGGGTGGTGACGTCGAGCAGCACGTCCGCCCTGGAGCGGGCGAGGCTCGCCATCTGTGCCGACACGGAAGGGGCGGTGACCTCGTAGCTCTCCTCGGCGACCACCTTGACGCCGCTGCCGGCGACGGCCTTCTTGAACCCGCCGAGCAGGTCCTTGCCGAAGTCGTCGTTCTGGTAGAGGACCGCGACCTTGGCCTTCGGTCGGGCGTCCTTGAGGTACGTGGCGTACACCCGCGCCTCGGCCACGTAGTTGGGCTGCCAGCCGATGGTCCAGGGGTGCTTGTCGTCCGTGCCCCAGGCGGAGGCACCCGTGGCGACGAAGGGCTGCGGCACCTTCTGCTTGTCGAGGTAGTCCCACACGGCCGCCGTGGACGGGGTGCCCAGGGTCTGGAAGACGGCGAAGACCTTCTCCTGCTCGACGAGTCTGCGGGCCTCCTCGACCGCCTTGGGCGGCTGGTAGCCGTCGTCGCGGACCAGGAACTCGACCTTGCGGCCGTCTATGCCGCCCTTGCCGTTGACGTAATCGAAGTAGGCGGCCACGCCCTTGCTGATCGTGCCGTAGGCGGAGGCAGGTCCGGACAGCGGGTAGATCCCGCCCAGCTTGATGGTCGTGTCGGTGATGCCGGTGGTCTGCTGCCCCTTGCAGGCACCGCCGGCGGCGGTGTTCTGGGTGTCCTGCCCTCGCTGGCTGCTGCAGGCGGTCGCGGTGAGCAGGGCGGCGGTCGCGGCCGCGGCCGCCCGCAGAGCGGTCGTCTTGCGCATGTGATTCATTCCTTTTCCGTGCGGGGCGGTGCGCCCACGGGTTCGGCGTCGACCACTGCGGGGTCCGCAGGGGTGAGGGTCGCGGAGGGTCCGGCTTCGGCCCGTGACGTCGATTCCGCGTCGGACGCGGGTCCGGTCTCGGGCGTCCGGTCGAGGGCGGCGGTGGGGCGGGGCAGTCGACGGGCGGCAACACCCAGGACACGGCCCGGCAGACCGGCCAGTCCCGTCGGGGCCACGAACATCACGGCGATGATCAGCAAGCCGAACACCACTCCCGGTGCCGCCTCGCTGAGGTCCTGGGACACGCTCGGCACGTACATCACGAACGCCGCGCCCAGCAGGGGTCCGTACAGCGAGGCGAGCCCCCCGACCACCAGGCCGGCCAGCAGCGTGATGGACAGCACGAAGCTGAAGGAGTCGGGTGAGACGAAGCCGATCACCCAGGTGTACAGGCACCCGGCGACACCCGCGAACATCGCGCTCCACGCGAAGGCGAGGGTCTTGTGCAGCGACAGCCGCACGCCCATGACCTCGGCGGCGCTCTCGTTGTCCCGCACGGCGAGCAGTGCCCGTCCGACCCGTGACCGCAGCAGGTTGCGGGCGAGCAGCAGGGCCGGCGCGGTGACGGCGAGGACGACGAAGAACATCCACTGGTCCTCGGCCAGCCCGCTCCACGCGGGCGGTTGCAGCTTGTCCACGGTCAGCCCCATGGAGCCGCCCGTCACCGGTTCCAGCCGCTTGAGCAGGGGCGGCAGGAACACCGCGAACGAGAGGGTGACCAGGGCCAGGTACAGCCCGCGCAGCCGCAGGGCGGGCACTCCGAAACCGAGGCCCAGCAGGAAGCATCCGGCGGCCGCGACCGGCAGCGTGGCCAGGTGGCCGGTGTCGTACCGGTCGAGCATGACCGCCGCGGTGTAGGCCCCCGCCGCGAAGAACGCGCCGTGCCCGAGTGAGATCTGGCCCCCGAAGCCGACCAGCAGGTTCAGGCCGGCCAGCGCCACGGCGTACACGAGCACCATGGTCAGCTGGAAGACCTGGAAGGGGGCGAAGTAGAAGGGTGCGCCCACGGCGGCCGCCACCGCGAGCAGCACGGTGAGCACGGCCCGCAGCCACCGGACCCGGTCGGTGCCGAGTGCCGCTGTGATGGTGTTCATGCGCGCTCCACCGCCGCCCGTCCGAACAGGCCCTGGGGCCGCACCGACAGCACCGCCAAAATGATCACGAGAGGGACGCCCACCTTCAGATCGGCACCGATCACGTCCACGTACGCCCCGGTCAGCGTCTCGGCGACGCCCACGAACAGGCCGCCGACGACCGCACCGACCGGGCTGTCGAAGCCTCCGAGGGTGGCCGCGGCGAACGCGTAGATCAGCACCCCGCCCATCATGTTGGGCTCCAGGAACAGCACCGGGGCGACGAGGACGCCCGACACCGCGCCGACCGTGGCGGCCAGCCCCCAGCCGAGCATCAGCACCCGGCCCACCCTGATGCCCGACAGCCGGGCGGAGGCCGGGTTGCAGGCGACGGCCCGCATCACCAGGCCGATGGAGGTGTGCTGGAACAGCAGATACAGCAGGCCCATCACGACCGCGACCACGCCGATGATCCCGAGCGTCGACCAGTCCACGCGCACCCCGGCCAGGTCCAGCCCGCCGTCGGGGAAGGGCTGGGGAAAGTCCTTCACGGTGAACGACCAGATCAGGCCGGCCAGCGCGTTGACGAAGATGAACAGGCCGACGGTGACGATGACCACCGTCAGCTCGGGCGCGCCCTGCACGGGGCGGATGACGATCCGCTCGACCAGCATGCCGCCGGCGAAGGACAGCGCGAGGGTGACCGGCAGCGCCAGCCAGAACGGCATCCCGGACGCCATCAGCTGCCAGGCGACGTACGTCGAGAGCATGGCCAGCTCACCCTGCGCGAAGTTGACGATCCCCGTGAACCGGTGGATCAGCACCAGGGCCAGCGCCAGGCTGGCGTACACCGCGCCGGACCCCAGTCCTTCCACCACTTGCTGCAGAAGATCGGTCACGGCGCTCACCCGGCCTTCCGGGCTCGGACGGAGACACCGAGGTACACCTCGGCGACCTGGCCGTCCTCGCGGATCCGTGCGGCCGGTCCGGACAGCACCAGGCGGCCGGCCTCCAGTACGTGGGCCCGGTGCGCGATGTCCAGCGCGAGCTGGGCGTTCTGCTCGACGACGACCACGGTGGTGTGTTCCTCCTCGTTGACGGCACGGACGATCTCGAACAGCTCGCGGGTGACCAGCGGGGCCAGCCCGAGGGACGGCTCGTCGAGCAGCAGCAGCGAGGGCCGCAGCATCAGCGCCCTGCCGATGGCGAGCATCTGCTGCTCGCCGCCGCTGAGGCTGCCGGCGGCCTGGCGCAGCCGCTGGCGCAGCTTGGGGAAGTAGCCGTAGATCCGTTCCAGGTCGGTCGCCACGGCCGCGCGCTCGGCACGGCCCCGCCGCCCGACACCCGTGCGCAGGTGGGCACCGACGCGCAGGTTCTCCTCGACGGTCAGGTCGTTGAAGGTGCCCCGGCCCTCCGGCACGTGCGCCACGCCCAGCCTGGCCGCCTGCTCGGGCGAGCGCCCCAGGAGTTCCGTGCCGTTCAGGGTGACCGAGCCGCGGCCGCGGACCATGCCGCACAGCGCCCGCAGTGTCGTGGTCTTGCCCGCGCCGTTGGGTCCGAGGATCGCGCACACCTCCCCGCGGGCGACGCAGAGGTCGAGGCCCTGCAGCACACGGGCCTGGCCGTATCCGGCGTGCAGGTCGGAGACCTTCAGGAAGTCCGGCTCCGCACTCGCCTCGGCCTCGGCACGGTCGGTGGTGGTTTCGCTCATGCGGCCACCCCCAGGTACGCCTCGACGACCGCCGGGTCGCGCTGGATCGCCTCCGGCGAGCCCTCGGCGATCTTGCGGCCGAAGTCGAGGCAGACCACCCGGTCGCACAGGCCCATCACGAACCCCATGTGGTGTTCGACCACCACGAGGGTGAGGTCGAACTCCCGGCGCACCGACCGGACCAGATCCGCGAATTGGTCGACCTCGCCGTGGCTGAGCCCGTTGACGGGTTCGTCGAGCAACAGCAGCCGCGGCCGTACCGCGAGCGCCCGGGCGAGTTCGACGCGTTTGAGTGTGCCGAACGGCAGCCCGGTGGCGGGGTGGTCGGCCACATCCGTGAGGCCGAGCCGCCGTAGCAAGTCGTCCGCCTGGTCACGTAGTTCCCTCTCCTCCCGCCGGACGCGGGGCAGCCGGAGCGCCGCGGCGAGGTGTCCGGTGCGCCCCCGGCTGTGGGCGCCGATCATGACGTTCTCCCGGACCGTGAGCCGGGGGAACAGGCCCAGGTTCTGGAAGGTGCGGGCGATGCCGCGCTCGGCCACGGCGTGCGGAGGGAGGGCCAGCAGGTCCTCGTCCTCGAACCGCACCTCTCCCCCGTCGGGAGTGCAGCGCCTGGTGAGGCAGTTGAACAAGGTGGTCTTGCCGGCTCCGTTCGGCCCGATGAGCCCCACGGCGGTGCCGGGCTCGACGGTGAAAGCGACACCGTCCAGTGCCGTGATCCCGCCGAAGCGCACGGTGATACCGTCGACCGCGAGCATGAGTGACGCCCTTTCGACGTGCTGGGGGGGTGGGAGAGCGTCACAGTAGGTGCGGGGGTTGCAGGCGCACATTGGGTGTGAGCACCCAACTTCTCGGTCGCCGAACTGTGCGCCGCGCACAAGTGCGGGGAGATGTCTCACGCCGGGCCTGTTGACGGAGTACGAGGCGGGCGGCGACGATCGGCGCCATGCCTCGCGGTCCCGCCCTGGGCGCCCCCCAACCCTCCGATGCGCTCCGCCGGGAGCGGCGGCGGATCCTGCATGCCGTCCACGACCGGGTCGAGGAGGTGGCGGAGACCGCCGTCGAGGTGATGCGCGCGGAAATCCCGTCGTACGCGCTGCAGGACGAACGGTTCTTCGACGACGTGCGGGATCAGGTGCTCGAGCACTACCGGATGCAGCTGGCGGCGCTGGCGGGCGACCGGGAGATAGCACCCGAGGACCTGGTGTTCAGCCGCGCGGCGGCGATGCGCCGAGCACGTGCGGGATTCGCCCTGGAGGACTGGATCAGTGCTTTCCGGGTCGGCCGGCAGGTGCTGTGGGACGCGCTGCTGGACTGCGCGGGCACGTCCGCCGAGGCCCAGCAGGCCGCGCTGTTGCTGGTCACGCCGCTGATGCGGTACGTCGACTACGCCAGCACCCATGCCGCGCAGGCCTATGTCGAGTATCAGCAGCATGTGGTGGCGGACGCGGACCGGGAGCGCCGGGATCTCCTGGACCAGCTCCTGGCCGGCGTGGCACCGACGCGCGGTCCGCAGTTCGCCGCGGCGCAGGCGTACGGCATCGGGCCGCGCTCGCCGATGATGGCGGTGGTGGCGGTCTGTGTCGGCGACACGCGCACCGGGGACCTCACCTCGGCCGAGAACGGGTATGCCACCAGCGCGTCGATCAGCGTCGCCGGGCCCTGGGCCGGCCGGACCCTGGTGGTCGTGCGCCACGAAGAGGTGGTGGCCGTGCCCGTGGTGCGGGCCGGTATGAACGCGGAGGACATATGCGTCCACTTCGAGGCCGTGCAGCGGCGGCTCGCGCGGGAGGGGACGATGCTCGCCATGGGCATCAGCACGGTGGCCCGGGGCGCGTCCGAACTGCCGCGGGCCTACGCGGAGGCGCGCGCCGCCCTCGACCTGGTGCCGAGCGGGGGCGGGGTGGCGGCGCTGCCGCGGCTGTCCCCCTTCGACTATCTGGCGTTGCGCGCCGACGACCTTGCCCGGCAGCTGGTCGATCCCCGGGTGCGGGTGCTGCTGGAGGAGGACCGCAGACGCGGCGACACGCTGGCCGCCACCATTCGGGCCTTCGCGGAGGCGGACCTCAATCTGCGGCTGGCCGCCGAGCGGCTGCGGGTTCATCACAACACGGCGCACTACCGGTTGCGCCGGATCGAGGAGCGCACCGGCCGCAACCCGCGCCGGATCGCCGACCTCCTGGAACTGCTGGTCGCCCTCGCCATCCGCGACGGGGCCGGGGAAGGTGGGGATTGCCGGTGAGCGGCGTCGTGGAGTCTTCCGGGACCGGGTCGGGGTCTCAGCCGCCGGGCGGCCATGGGGACAGGGGCCTGGCGGAGGGGCACGCCGGGCAGAACCGAACGGTCCGGCGTGCGCTGCTGGACGCCGCGCTGGAGGTGTTCGACGAGCGCGGTTACACAGACGCCGGTCTCACCGAGATCGCGGCGCGCTCCGGCATCCCGGTGGGCAGTCTCTTCCAGCACTACGGCGGAAAGCGGGGGCTTTACCTCGCCCTGTGGGAGGAGTTCCGGGAGGAGCAGGAGCGCCGGACCGCGGCCACGCTGACCGCCGAGCGCAGCCGTGGTGTGGACGACCCCACCGCGCTCTTCGTGGCGGGAGCCCGGGCGTACCTGGAGGGCGCCTGGGACAACCGGCGGCTCGGCAGACTCCTGGTGGAGGACGACGCCCCGGCCGGCTTCGAGGCGCTGCGCCGCCAGTGGGACCGCGCATGGGTACGGCGCAACGCCCGGCTCCTGGAGGTGGACGAGCGGCAACGCGCCGGCCGGGTCCGGGTGAGCGTGCTGACCACCGTCATCGGAGGAGCGGCGCGCGAGCTGGGCGACTGCGGGGACGATACGGAGGCGCAGGAGATCGTGGACGAGGTGTGCGGCATCCTGATTCATCTGTCGGCACCCCCCGGCTGAACCGCCCGGCGGGTGGCGCGAGCATACTGACCAGTAGGTACGGCCGGTCAAGAGAGGCGCCGATTTTCTTCCGCGGGGGCGAGGTCGCCCGCCCGCGATCGAGGCGACCGTGGCTTCCCCGTCACGCAGAGCGCCGTCTCTATCCGGTCATTCCCCTACCTGCCAGTAGACACCGCACTCCGTGAATGGAACGCTCCCTACAGAGCGCGGACGGCTCACGCGCCGTTCGCACCCCGCCAGCCCCACCCGTTCCGGCCCGCCTCGTCGCTCGAGCGCCCCACCGGAAGGCGCCCGACCGCGTTTCTCCACGGGCCGCATCTGCACCGGCAGGACCACTTCGCGCCGGCAGCAGGTCCTCGCATCAGTCGAGTTCTCCCTTTCCTCACCGAGAGGAGTTCACCTGATGAACGTCCGAACCAGCCCGACGGCACTCGCCGTCCTCCTCACCACGGCAGTGGCACTCGCCGCCCCCACAGCCAGGGCCGCCGTGCCCGCCGCCGCCGAACCGACGGAGTTCACCGTGGACACCACGTCCGACGCAGTCGATGCCGATCCGTCGGACGGCCTGTGCCGCACCGTGTCGGGCGCTTGCAGCCTGCGCGCCGCGGTGATGGCCGCCAACGCCCGCCCGGGCAGCACCGTCACACTGCCCCCGGGCCGCTACCGGCTGACCGTCCCCCCGGATCCCAGCAAGATCATCGGAGACCACCCCGACCCGACCACGGGTGACCTGAACGTCGTCGCGCCCACCACGTTCCGCGGCTCCGGCGCGCGGACCACCGTCCTCGACGCCAACCACCTGGACCGCGCCTTCCGCATGCAGGCCGACACCCGGCTGTCCGATCTGACGATCACTGGAGGAGTGGCCAAGGAGCGAGAACTGCCCATCACCGACACCGGTGGCGGCGGCATCGCCAACGGGCACCACATGACGCTGCGACGGGTCGCCGTGACCGGGAACTCCGCGGGCTACGGCGGTGCCATCTTCAACATCCCCGGCTCGCACCTGGATCTCATCGACAGCACCGTCAGCGGGAACGTCGCGGGGGAGGCCGGTGGCATCAGATTCGACGACAGCGGCACGGTGACCAACTCGACGGTCGCCGACAACCGCGTGACGAACCCGGGCGACCGTCCCGGCAGCCTCGCCGGCTACGGCGGCGGGATCGACATCCGCGGCCGGGGACCCGTGGAGATCCTCAACTCGACCATTTCCGGCAACAGTTCGAGCGACGGCGGAGGCGGGATCAACATCGCCCCGGCCTACCTCGACAGCCTGCCCTACCCGATTCCCGACGTCATCGATCTGCCGCTGGGGCGACTGACGTTGCGCAACTCCGTCGTCGCCGGCAACACCGTCGACGGCAAGGCCGCCGACTGCAAGAAGGCCTTCGCGACCATCGCATCGGAGGGCCACAACATCGACGGTGACGGAAGTTGCCGGCTCACCGCCGCGGGCGACCTGCCCAGCCGTGCGCCGCTGATCGGCCCGCTCGCCGACAACGGCGGCCCCACGGACACCGCCGCACTGCTGCCGGGAAGCCCCGCCCTGGACGCGGCGGCCGACTGCCCGGCCACCGATCAGCGCGGTGTCGCCCGCCCCCAGGGCACCGGCTGCGACATCGGCGCCTACGAGCACACGTCATGACCACACCGCTCGCACCGGCATCGGGAGATGCGATGAGATCGCCGAGCCTGCGCAACACCCTGGCCCGCTCCATGATCGCGGTTCTGGCCCTGCTGCTGTCGGCCCTCGCCGTTCCCCCGCCCGAGGCCCGGGCCGATGCCGCTCACGACTCGCTGGTCGTGCGGACCGACCGCGGCTGGGTGCGCGGCGCGGTCCACCGAGACGGCGGCCGGGTCTTCCAGGGCATCCCCTTCGCCGCCCCGCCGACGGGCGAACTGCGCTGGCGTCCCCCACGGCCCGCCGAACGCTGGTCCGGCGTACGGGACGCCACCGCACCGGCCCGGCCCTGCCCCCAACCGCCGCTGACGCTGCTCCCCGACGGCGGCCCCGTCCTTCCCGGCGAGTCCAACCGCACCGGCAGCACGACGGAGGACTGCCTGTATCTCAATGTGTGGACACCCGCCCGCACCGGCGGCCGGCCCCTCCCCGTGCTGGTGTGGCTGCACGGCGGCAGCAACGCCTACGGCGCCGGCAGCGACTACGACGGCTCGGCGCTGACCGCGCGCGGCGTGATCGTGGTGACCGTCAACTACCGCCTGGGAGCACTGGGGTTCCTCGCCCACCCCGCCCTGTCGTCGGAGAGCGCGGACCACGCCTCCGGCGACTACGGCCTGATGGATCAGCAGGCCGCGCTGCGCTGGGTTGCGCACAACATCGGCGCCTTCGGCGGCGACCACGACCGAGTGACCCTCGGCGGCCAGTCAGCCGGATCGGTGGACACCTGCGCCCACATCGCGTCCCCGACCGCCGAAGGCCTGTTCCAGCGGGCGATCCAGCAGAGCGGGAGCTGCGCCTCGGACGGCGGTCTGACACCGCTCACGCTCGGCGCGGCCCAGCAGAGAGGAAGCGACTTCGCGGCCTCGGTCGGCTGCGCGGACCCGGCGACCGCGGCGAGCTGTCTGCGCGCCCTGCCCGTCACCGAACTCCTTCGCGGCACCGGGACCGGGACAGCCTCCTTGTGGAGCCCGAACACCGGGCCACGTGTCCTCCCGCGCGCTCCGGACAGAGCATGGGCCGAGGGACGGGTGAACGCCGTCCCGACACTGAACGGCAACACCCATGACGAGTACCGGTACTTCACCGCACTGCAGGTGGATCTGCTCGGTGGCGGCCCCCTGTCCGCCGCCTCGTACGCCGCCCTGATCGGGCTCCAGCACGGCGGCCGTGCGGCGGCGGTGCTGCACACGTATCCGGCCTCGGCGTATCCGTCCCCGAACCTGGCCTATTCCGCCGTCAACACCGACCAGCGGTTCGCCTGCCCGGCGCGGGCCGACAGCCGGCTGTACGGCACCCGGGCGCCCGTCTACGCCTACGAGTTCCACGACCCCGAGGCCCCACCGTTCATCCCAGCGCCGCACACTCCGCAGGGCGCGTTCCACGCCTCCGAACTGGCGTATCTCTTTCCCATGGACTCCCTGCGCCTGACGCCCGCCCAGCGGCGGCTGTCCGCCACGATGACCGCCTACTGGGCACGGTTCGCGGCCACCGGCGACCCCAACGGCTCCCGCGCTCCCGCCTGGCCTCGCCACACGGCCGAAGGTGACCGCGTCCAGGTGCTGGCGCCGGACCGCATCACATCCACCACCGGCTTCGCGACCGACCACCACTGTGCCTTCTGGCTCCCCTCCCCCGCTTCCCGCGGAGCCGTGCGATGACGTGAGGTTCCGGCCCGCCGCCGCGGCCGACCAGAGCGTCCGCGAGGTCACGGCACAGGGCTCCCCCGCCCGAGGCTCAGCGCCCCAGAACGTCGTGGTGAGCCGCGAGCGCCAGCAAGGCGATGTGCAACGGCCCCGTCTCCAGGACGGCTCCCGGTTCGAACCACCGGGCGACGGCGGTGCCGCTCGCCATCCTGAGTGTGAAGCGCGCCAGTTCGTCCGCAACCTCCGGGCGGTCATCCAGCCCGAAAATCGCGCTCAGCGCATCCTGAGCCCAGGCGACCAGCGCGTCGCGGTAGTGGTGCACCTCGGCCACGGCCGCCGCGCTGGCGTCCTGCTGCACCATGCCCAGCCCCAGCAGCAGTTTCAGACCGTGAGGATGGCGCCGGAAGGCTTCCTCGACCTCCGCCAGGAAGGCGTCCAGGCGCTGCGCGACGTCGGCGCCCGGTACGTCGGCCGGGGGCAGGGCCGCCAGCAGCACGGTCCTGGCGCGTTCCAGCACCGCGACGTAGATCCCGTCCTTGCTGCCGAAGTGCCAGTAGATGGAGCTGGGCGGCAGACCGCACTCGGCGGAGATCATGGAAATGGACGTGGCGGCGTATCCGTACCGCGACATCAGTGCGCCGGCGGTGTCGAGAATCGCGTCACGGGACCGTGCGCCGCGGTCCTGGGCCGGTGCCTGAGTCATACAGCCGACTCTAGGCGAGAAGCCGGTGTCCGCTCATCCCCGTGCCGCTTCTCGGCACCGCATCCGGCCGCGTCCGGCGACTGCGGCACGATCCCCGTCAGGGTCGACGAGCTGTGCCGCCGATGCCCGGTGCGCATGACGCCTCTCGGCGCATTCTGTCAGGTGAGGGTGTCGCTGGGGCCGAGCCGTACGCAGCATTCCCCGGGTTCGGGCGCCAGGACGGCCTGGACACCGTTGACCTCCAGGCCGCCCAGGTAGCCGCTGAGGAAGGCATGATTCATGCCGCACACCAGGTCGGGGGCCTTGGCGGCCAGCGGGTGGAAGGGGCAGTTGCGCAAGCGCAGCTGGGTGGGGGTGTCCCGGACGGGTTCGTAGCCGTACTGGTCCAGCAGGCGCTCGCAGGCAGTCAGCCCGCGCTCGGGGCCCAGGCGGCCCGGGCGGGTCTCCTCCCGGGCGGCCTCGCCCATCTGCCGACCGCGCCGCTCGGCGGTCCGCACCGCCGCCTGCGCGGCGTTTTCGTCCGTGCCCTCGGTCAGGACGGCGTCCAGGAGCAGGTCCGCCAGAAGTTCGTGGCGCCGGTCGGGGATGCTCACGGTGATCTGGGCGTCGGTCGGCTCATAGACCTTCGGCTGCCTGCCCACCTTGCGAATCCCGCCAGGCGTTTCGTAGCGCGCCCGCAGCAGGCCGGCATCGACGAGCTTGTCGAGGTGGAAGGCGGCGAGCTTGCGGGAGATGCCGACGCTGGCGGCGGCCTCGTCACGGGTGACGGCGCGGCGGGCACGCCGGATGAAGGTGAACATGCGCCGACGCGAGTCCTCGCTCAGGACGCTGACGGAGTCGATGGCGCTGTCGGCCGTGTCGGCCCGCGCAGTCGGATCGGAAGCCACAAGACCACAGTAACCCCCATTCATGTAGGCACAAGTGTTCTTCACTCGCTATGGGCTGCGCATCTTGACGTCCTCCCGCAATAAGACCAAGCTTTATTGGTGAAACTAGTGGGAGGTTCCCATGGCCCATGAGTCACAGCTCCAGGCGAAACGTCCGGTCAGTGCCGCGCTCGCCGGCCCGTACGGTCACCCGTTCCACCCGATCCTGGTCACCGTGCCGATCGGCGCCTGGGTGACCAGCCTGATGTTCGACATCGCTTCCCATGTCGTGCACCGTCCCGGATTCCTGAGCCAGTCCTCGGAGTGGCTGATCGCGGTCGGGGTGATCGGTGCCCTGCCGGCGGCCATGGTCGGCTTTCTCGACCTGTTCGCGATTCCCGCCGGCACCCCGGCCTTTCGTACCGCCTTGGTGCACATGACACTGAACCTGCTGGTGACCGCCGCCTACGTCGTCAACTTCCTGTGGCGCTACGCAGAACACACCGGTGGTGGAAGCGTCGGGACCGGGCGACTCGTACTGTCCGCGCTCAGCGTGATCACCCTGGCGGTCTCGGGCTTTCTGGGCGGCAAGCTCGCCTACCGCTACGGCGTGCGCGTCGCCGACGAAACCACCCAGGCCGAGGGATACACACCACACCACAGCCGCAGGAGCACCCGCACCACCGCGTGAGGCGGCCCCCGACCCCGCAACGGCGGCCTCCTCCGGCGCCTCCACCACCGACCCCACCCGGGAGTCCCCCATGGACATCACCGCACTGATCACCTGGATCGTCACCGCTCTCGGCGGTTCGTGATGCTGGCCCGCTGGATTCCCGTCCACCGCGACCGGGCCACAGCCACGGCGGCCGGGGGACCCGAAGCGGCCATCCCTGCCGAACGGCACTTCCCCGTGGCGGTCGTGCTCGCCCACGGCCTGCTCGCCGTGGTCACTCTCGTTCTGGTTCTGCTCACCGCCCTGGGCATCGGAGGCAGCTGACATGACCCAACACCTCGACCGCACCATGCCCCGTACAGACCTGCACAGCGAAGAAGAGACGGCACCCGCGCGGCCCGCCCTGCGGGTCGTGCACGAACCCGAAGGCATCGACCTGGCCGCCGCGGAGGCCGCGGCGGGCCAGTTCCTCAACGCCCTCGGCATCTCCACCGCCTCGGAGAGCCTGCGCGGCACACCGCGGCGGATGGCCCACGCGTACGCCGAGCTGTTCAGCCCGCGTCCCTTCGACCTGACCACCTTCCCCAACGACGAGGGGTACGACGAACTGGTCCTGGCCCGCCGCATACCGGTCCGTACCGTCTGCGAGCACCACCTGCTGCCGATCGTCGGCACGGCCCACGTCGGCTACCTGCCCGGCGCCCGGATCCTCGGCCTGTCCAAGCTGGCCCGCGTGGTCGAGCACTTCGCCTGCCGCCCCCAGGTCCAGGAACGCCTGACCAAACAGGTCGCCGACTGGCTGCAGACCCACCTGGAGCCCAAGGGCGTCGGCGTGGTCATCGAGGCCGAACACGCCTGCATGTCCCTGCGCGGCGTCCAGGCCACCGGCTCCAGCACCATGACCTCCACGCTGCTCGGACTGCTGCGTTCCGACGCCCGCTCCCGCAGCGAATTCCTCGCCCTCACCGGCGCAGCCGGCTGACCGGGCAGCACCGCACGAACCCTGACCGCTCGATCTTCCCGCCGGCGCTGCGGCGGCACGGGGGGCCGCCGTGGAGCAGATTCCGAGCACGGGGGCCGCGGGCCCGCGCAGGGCGTCGACCGCTTTCGGTGTCTTCCGGGGGCTCACGGCGAACGCAACGCCTCGCCGCGGCGGCGCAGTACGTGCGGGGCCCGCAGCTCGTGGTCGAGCAGACGCTCGGGCAGGACCGTGCGCTGCTCGGGAGTGAGAGACGCCAATGCCTCCAGCAGGCGCTCTGCGGTGGGCCGGTCGACGGGTCCCTCGTGGTCCTCATGGTGGAGGAGTCGTGCGGTCTCGGTGTCCAGGGGAGCGTCGTCGCCCGCCTCCGGGCGCGCCGCTCCAGCCGCACGACGCAGAGGGCCGGCGGCCTCCTCCGGGAGGAGGTCCGCATAACGGGGCAGGTCGGTGTCGGCGGCGGCCAGCAGCAGGTGCTTGGCGATCAGCGACGCCTCGGGAATCGGGGTGCGCACCGCCAGTGGGGCGAGGGTGTCCGGCTCCAGGCCCAGGACGCAGCCGGCGTGCAGCAGGACCTCGCGGACACGGTCGGCAGCGGGCGCGTCGGGCAGCAGGGCCACGGTACGCTCCAGGAAGCGGGTGAGGATCTTCTCGGGGCCGGCCGTGTCCGTCTTGTCCGCGCCGCGGTAGTACCGCGCGAGATACCCCCGCCACCAGGCGAGATGCACCGCGTACAGGTCGGCGACCGTTGTCTCGTAGGCGTCCTGGCCGAGCAGATTCTCGTCCACCAGGTCCTTCAGCGCGGGCACGAGGTCGCGATAGACCAGGCGCATCCAGGTGTGCGGGGAGCGCTGGACGCCCCAGCAGTCGTCGTGTGCGTGGTCGGCCAGCAGTTCGGCGAGGCTCATCTCGCCGGCGACGAGTTCGGTGCGGATGCCGCCCGTCGCGGTGGTCTCGAAGCGGTAGAAGTGGTCGGAGGCCGACGGCGGGAGCGGCGCCGGCAGGGCGCGGTCGATCAGCTGCTCCAACTCCTCGTAGGCCGGGTGGAGTTCTTCATAGGCAGGACCGAGGCGCGGGTGCAGGGGGTCCGTGAATCGGGTCTTGATCTTGGCGATCTCCTCCGAGAGTGCCTGATAGAGGAAGATCTTGTCGAAGCGGTAGCTGAATGACAGCCCGATGTACGGAAAGACGGTGCAGCCGCGGCACTCGGAGCGCCGGCCGACCTCCTCGTCACGCACGCGCTGGAACTCCTCGTCCCGCACCAGTTCGCGCAGCGGGCGGTCCCACTCCACCGAGTTGTCGAAGGCGTGGTAGCACGGCAGGACCAGACGCCCGTCCGGACCGACAGTGAGGATGCGTTTGTTGGCGAAGCAGTCGGTCGGTGCCGCGGGGTCGAGCGTTTCCATGTACTTGCGGAAGTGCAGGTTGATCAGTGCGAAGGGCTGGTAGAGCAGCCGCATGAGTTCGGCCGCGATCCCTCCGCCGGTCGGCTCGGAGGCGACCATACGGTCCGACCGCCCTGGAGCGGCGAGCGGCTTGCCGTTCTGTTCGATCAGTTTGAGCTTGCGTGCCGTTCGGTTCGTGTCCCGGACGGTGTCCTGCTCGTCGAAGTACTCGAACATGCCCGAGAAGTAGATGGTGATCCGGTTCTCGTGGGCGAAGCGCAGAAGGTCCGGTATCTCGTCGACGTTCTCCCGAGTGATCACGCAGATCAGCTTGAGGTTGTCGGAGCCGGTGGCGATGACCCGCTGAATGACGTCCAGGGCCCGGTCCAGGGTGGGTACGCCGCGGATCTGCCGGTAGCGGTCGGGACGGAGCGTGTCCAGTGAGACGTTCATGGTGTCGACGTAGGGCACGATCGCGTCGATGTGCTTGGCGAAGCGGATGCCGTTGCTGGTGATCTCCACCGTCATGCCGAGGGATTTGGCGTACTGGACGATGCCGTCTATGTGCGGGTGCAGTACCGGTTCGCCGCCGGTGAAGTCGACGTAGCGGACGCCGAGTTCGTAGAGTTCGTCGAGGATCCGGCAGGCCCTCTCCAGAGTCAGTTCGTCATGGCCTTTGAACTTGTCGTCCTGCCAGACGTTGCAGTATCCGCACAGCGAATTGCAGCGGAAGGTGATGTAGAAGCGGGCCGACTGCAGCAGGCCCGGCCGGCTTTTGGGCATGGGGGTGGTGCTCGCGGTCACTGGTTCTCCGTCCGTGCGGCATGGTTGTGCCGGCCCCGGGGCCTTGGCTTCGGGGGGGCCGGGGCCGAGTGGTGAGGTGGGAGACGGTGTCAGGGCAGGGGGGCGCCTCGGGCAGCGATCCACAGCCCGTACCACTCCTCGTGGCCGAGGCCCGGCCGGCGTACCGCCGCGTCCCGGCAGGCGCGGATCCGCTCGGGGCGGCTGGTACCGATCACCGGGACGATGCCTGCCGGGTGGCGCTGTAGCCACCACAGCAGGACTGTCTCCGGTGTGGTGTCGTGGCTCCGCGCGAGCTTGTGGATCATCTCGGCCGCCGGCGACGGCTCGGCGCCGGTGTAGCGGCCTCGGGCCAGTGCTCCCCATGCCTGCACGGTGATGTCATGGTCCACGCAGTACTCGAGGGTGCCCGCCGGGAAGCCGCATGCGGCAGCGGCCTGGGTGTTCACCAGCACGCCGGCCTCCACCCAGTCCCGCCGGGCCAGGCTCATCTCCAGCTGATCGACCACGAGGGGCAACGTGAGACGGGTCTGCAGTTGGGCTATCTGCGTGGCGCTCATGTTGGAGACGCCGAACTGCCGTACCAGCCCTTGGTCGTGCAGGGCGTGCAGCGCCTTCGCGACCTCGTCCGGGGCGGCCAGCGGGTCGGGGCGGTGGAGCAGGAGGATGTCGAGCACATCGGTGCGCAACCGGGTCAGACTCTGTTCCACGCACCGCACGATGCTCTGGGCCCGCAGGTCGTACAGTCCGGGCTGCTCGCCCTCGGCCAGGCGGATTCCGCACTTCGTCTGGAGCACGATCCGCTCGCGCAGTCCGGGAGCCCGGGCCAGCACCTCGCCGAACACGGCCTCGGACTTGCCGAACCGGTAGATGTCGGCGTGGTCGAAGGCAGTGATTCCGGCGTCCAGAGCGGCCTCGACGGCTGCCTGCGCGTGGTCGATGTCGGCACCGGTGTACGGCGTCCGGTCCCAGTCGCCGCCGAGTCCCATGCAGCCGTAGACGAGGCGACCGCTGTCGACACGCTCGGTCTCCCTGGCCGGCGTGGTCATCGCGCCTCGTCCTCCTTCACCATGTCGGCGATCAGTTCGGCGGCGGCCAGCACCGGCAGCTGGGTGTTCGCCGCCGGGACGGTGGGCAGGACGGAGGCGTCGGCGACCCGCAGGTTGGCGACGCCCCGCACCCGGGCCTCGCCGTCGACGACGGCGAGCGGATCCTCGGGGACGCCCATGGCGCAGGTGCCGACGGGGTGCCAGTAGGTGCCGAGGCGGGCGCGTAGCCGGTCGGCACTCAGCGCACGCAAGGGGCTGCCGGTCACCGGCCCCGCCAGCGGTTTCAGGGCGGCCGTCGCAGCCATCCGCTCGACGATCTCCAGGCCCGAGCGGAGGGCGGTGAGATCTCGGCCGGCCGGGTCGGTGAGGTAGGCCGGGTCGATGTCCAGGGGCACGGTCGGGTCGGCAGAGCGCAGCCGGACCCGGCCGCGCGAGGCCGGCTTCATCAGGAAGGCGGAGATGCCCGCCTCGTACTCGCCGGGCGGCAGGGAGCCGAACAGTGGATCACCGGCGGAGGGCAGGATGTGCAGGTCCCAGGTGTTCTCCGGGCAGACGGCACTGGCTGCCCGGATCAGCATCCGGCTGACGTACAGTTCGCCGGCTTCTTCCTTCGCGGCCAAGGCCGCGTTCAGTTCCGACGTCGGCGCGAGGCGCACGAAGACGCCGGGTTGGTCGGTGAGGTTCACACCGACGCCGGGCAGGTCGACCTCGGGGCGGATGCCGTTCTCGCGCATGTGGTCGGCGGGTCCGACACCACTGCGCAGGAGCAGCGCGGCCGAACCGAAAGTCCCGCACGCGACCAGGTAGGTGTCCGCGGTCAGAGTCTCCCGCCGGCCGTCCACGACGATCTCGACGCCCTGGACGCGACCACCGCGTACCGTCAGCCGGTCCGCCATGGCGCCTGCGCGGATCGTCAGGTTCGGCCGGGAACGCGCGGGACGGAGGTAGGCGAAGGACGCGTTCCAGCGGATGCCGTCGAGGGCGTTGATCAGCGGAGTGCCACAACCCGGCGAGCCGGGGACGGCCATGTCGACGTCGTCGTATCCGAGTTCTCGGGCCGCGGCCAGCGCGGCGCGGGTGAAGACGTTGCATTCGCTGTCGGGTACGGCCCGCAGCCGCATCTGGCGGACGGCCCGCTGCCGGTACGGCTCCATGGCCGCCGCTGACCAGCGGGGCCCGCCGAGGCTCGTCCACTCCTGGTGGTCGGCCCACGAACCCCAGGTGTGCCAGCAGCCGTTGACGCACGAGGAGCCGCCCAGTACCCGGGCCCGGATGCGATGGACTTCGGTGCCGCGCTCCCAGACGTCGTCGCGCGGCAGGGCGTGCGCGTCGAGCAGTTTGGCGGGCCATGAACGCCAGTCGGGACCGTAGTCCGGTCCGGCCTCCACCAGGCAGACCGTGCGGTCGGGGTCCTCACTGAGCCGGGACGCCAGTACGCAGCCGGCCACTCCCCCGCCGAGGATCACCACGTCGTACCGGGAGCGGGGTTCCCTTGTGGTCGGGGTCGTCATACGTGGCCTCCGGCGGGCTGGGGGCCGCCGGGGGCCCTCGACGCCAGGTGAGCGGAATCCACCTCTGCGGCGCGTTCGATCAGTTCGGCGAGGCTGATGGCGTGGGTGCGCGTCGAGGGGATGGTGCAGGCGTGGGCTCCGGCGACGGAACCGTACAGTGCGCAGCGCTGCGGGTGCTCGCCGTTCAGCCAGCCGAGCAGGAAGGCGGAGGCGAAGGCGTCGCCCGCGCCGTTGGAGTCCACGACCGGCGCGGAGGGCGTGATCGCGGGAACGTGCGTCAGCTCTCCGTCGGCCAGCAGATAGGCACCCTCGGCGCCGGCGGTCCCGACGACGATCCGAGCGCGGCCACGCGCGGCGATGTCGCGCAGGGTGCGCTGCGGGTCGGCCAGGGCGGTGATGGACAGGAAGACGAGGTCCGCCTCGAGGGCGAAGGGCTCGTGGTAGGGGTTGACGCCGTCCCAGTCGTGCAGGTCCGTCGAGACCGTGAGCCCGGCCTCCCGCAGGAGGGGCAGTGCATGCGCGCACGGGTGGGTGATGACGACGTGCGCGTGGCGGCTGGCGGCGGCGAGTTCGCGCACCGTGTCCTCAGGCAGCCGGTCGTCGGCCCCGGAGCGGGTGTCGTCGTAGCAGGACAGCCGCCGCCCGTCGGGGCCGACGAGGTTGACCGCACGCTTCGTGCCGGCGGGCTGCGGAATCGCCGTGAGGGGGATGTCCCGGTCGCGGTGCAGGGCACGCACCAGGTCTCCCTCGTGGTCGTCGCCGATCATGTCGAGGTGATGTACACGCAGTCCGAGGGAGGTCAGGCCGAGCGCGACGAAGTCGCCGCTCTGTCCCGCGCGGGTCTCGATACCCGGCCGGATCATGTAGCTGTCGGCGAAGGGGAGCGGCAGTTCGGGGACGTGGACGATCGTGTCCACTCCTGCGCCGCCCAGGACGAGGACGTCGGTGTCGTTGGTCATGGGTTTCCTCTCGGGCCGTCGTCGGCGCCTGAGTCGAACAGGCACGCCTCACTGGGGCAACAACTTGCTGAAATTTACTGCAAGTTGGACGAGGCTGGTCGTGTGTTGGAGGCGACCGGTGTCCCGGTGAACGCGGCAGCCAGCAGACGCGCCCCTTCGCGCACCCCCCGAACCGCGATCCTCTCCGTGGCCGGCAGGGTCGCCAGCACCTGACTGGCGAGGCAGGCGTTCGCCGGCCGTGAGGCATAGCGTGTCCGGGCCCGGGGCACCGGTACCACCAGTCCGGGAGGCGCTCCCAGTGTCTCGGCGATCACCCCGGCCCACTCTGCGCGCGTCACCCGGTCGGGGCCTCCCAGGTGCAGGACCCTGGGCAGCGGGTCCTCGGCGTTCAGCAGGGCCGCCGTCACCTCCGCAACGTCGTCCAGGACCACCGGTGTCGTCCAGTGGTCGTCGGGGACCTCGACCCGTTCGCCGCGCAGCAGCCGGTGGGCGCAGGCGGCGAAGAAGTTCAGCCATTTGCCCGCGTCGGCCGGCTCGTGACCGTAGACGAGGCTGACCCGCAGAGCCAGGGGCCGTCGCGCGTGGGCGAGCAGCGCCTCCTCGGCCATGAGCTTCGCCCGCCCGTAGGCGTTGGCCGGCGACACGGGCGTGCTCTCGGTGTGGTGCGCCGTGATGCCGTCGAAGACGTTGTCGGTGGAGATCATGACGATCCGCGTGTCCCGCGCCAGGGCGGCGAAGGTCTCCGCCACGGCCACATGTGCCGCCCGCGCCTCGTCCGGATGGTCCTCGCACCAGGTGACGTCGGAGGGACCGTGCACCAGCACGATGCGTCCGGGACGCACCCGGGTGAGGATACGGGCGCAGGCCTCGGCGTCCGTGGCGTCCAGCGAGTCCCAGCGTGCTCCGTACGCCTCCGGTGCCAGGGCGGGCCGACGGCGGGAGGCGAGCGTCACCGACCCGCCGGCCGAGGCGAGGCGCCGGGCGATTCCGGAGCCGACCAGGCCGCTGCCCACGACGAGTGTGCTGTCCGCCTTCACCGTGCCCCCTGGGAGAAGGGCACCGGCATCCGCTCCGTCAGCAGCCGGCCCACACCGATCAACCCGTGGTCGTCGTCGGCCACCCCGAGCGACACCATCGCGTCGACCTGACCGGGATCGAGACCGAAGCAGCCCAGGCGCGCCAACTCGGCCACCAGCAGGCGCCGGTACGTCTCGCCGACCGCCAGGGCGAAGCCCCCCATCACGATGTAACGGCACACGCCGATCGACGCGAAGACCCCCGTGATCGCCTGGGCGAGGGGCACGAGCGTGCGGCGCAGCACGTGGGTGGCGAAGGGATCTTCCTCGCGGACCGCCCTGGCTATCGCCCGGTTGTCGATGGCCTCGACGCGTCCGCCGCACAGCGCGGCGAGCCAGGAGCGGCGAAATCCGGAAGCGTCGGCAGCGGCGGCCCGGCGCGTCGCGGCCAGCACTCCCCGCCCGGAGGCGACGGCACCGAGGTGGCCGCGCGCCCCGCAGTCGCACAGGGGCGCGTCCGGGGAGACGTCGCAGACCCAGTGCCCCAGCTCACCGCCATGGCCGTCGACGTCGACGAGGACCTCGCCGCCGCGGAACACCTTGTTGCCGATGCCGGAGCTGACGGTCAGCAGGCAGAAGTCCCCGGGTTCGGTGGCGGCGTACCGCCACGCCGCCGCCGTCAGGTCGTTCACGACGACGGCCGGCGCGCCGGTCCGCTCGGTGAGCAGCTCGCCCAGGGGCAGCGGATCGCCGCGCCGTCCCCAGACCGTGGGGGCGGCGAGGACCAGGCCGGCGGCCGTGATCGGCCCGGCGAAGGCCACGCCCAGCCCCCGGGGTGACCGTCCGTCCGTGTGCGCACCGACCTCGCGCACGATCTGCTCCAGCACTCGCTGCTGGAGCACCGGCACCGGTGCGGTGGGATCGCGGTCCATGCCGTCGACCGGTACCCGGCGCACCCGGGACAGGGTGCCCGTCGCGGGGTCGTAGCTGCCCACGCGGAGAGTGGTGCCTCCCACGTCGAGCACGGTGAACGCGTCGTCAGCCGGCACGCCCGTCACCCGGTCCCTCCTCACCCGGTCCCTCCTCACTCAGTTCCTCCTCGAAGACGAGCAACCGCAGGTCCCGGTCGGAGTCGTTGAGCAGACCGTGCTCCCCGTGGGGGGAGTTGGTGACGATGTCGCCCGGGCCCACCCGGAACTCCTGGCCGTCCCGGTGCATCAGGCCGCTGCCGTCCAGCACGATGTAGGTCTCACGGTCCGCGCCATGACGGTGCCGCCCTATCGAGGTGCCCGGCGGCAGAACGGCGAGGTCGATGAAGTGCGCGCCCGGAGATCCCGGCCGGCGTGCGTAGACCCGGTGGGCGAGGATCGTGCCGAGACCGCCATGGTCGTGCTCCTTGCCGGCCAGCAGCTCACGCAGGTTGACAACGGCCTCAGGCATCGTGCCCCCTGTCCGCGGCCAGGGCTTCCAGCGCCGCCGCCAGGACGTCCCCGGGCACGTCCTCCAGCTCCTCCACGAAGGCGGACGTGCCGATTCCCGTCGGGACGACGAGGTGGAGCTTGCGGCCCCGCCGCTGCCAGGAGGCCCGCAGCGCTTGTGTCATCAGCTCCGGTGTGCAGGTGGCGGGATCGAACACGGGAAGTCCGATGCCCCGCAGCAGCCCGACGATCCGGTCGCAGGTCTCCTGATCGGCCAGCCCCAGCAGCCGTGCCACGTGCGCGGACAGCGCCATGTCGACGGCGACGGCCTCGCCGTGTTCCAGACGGTGGCCGCCGGCGGTCTCGATCAGGGGGCTGAAGGTGTGTCCGAAGTCGACGAGCCGGGCCAGATCGTGCTCGCGGAGGTTGGGGCACAGCTCCTCCATCATCAGACGCATCGACGTGCGCAGGATGTAGGTCTCCAGCTGCCCGTCGAGGCGCTCCGCGTGACCCTCGCCGCCGGATCGCCGGAACGCGTCCGGATGCTGTTCGAGGGACCGGAAGAGTCCCGCGTCCAGGATCACGGCCATCTTCACGATCTCGGCCAGTCCGCAGCGGATCTCCCGGTGCGGAAGCGACGCGAGGAAGGCCGGGTCGTTCAGCGAGGCGTGGGCCGGGTGGTAGGCACCGAACATGTTCTTCGTGTGCAGGGCGTTGACGCCGGTCTTGACACCCACGCCGACGTCCACCTGGCCGACGAGGGTGGTGTTGACCTTGATGTAGCGGACGCCCCGCGCATAGATGGACGCGGCGAAGCCCACCACGTCCGCGACGATGCCGCCGCCGACGGCGAGCATCACGCCGTGCCGGTCCAGCCCGTCCGCCTTGGCGACGGCGCAGACGTTCTCCACGGACGCGAGCGTCTTGTGGCGCTCACCGGTGGGTATGACGTGCACGCTCCACTGGTCCCGTCCGACGTGGGCGCCGAGGTAGGCGCGCAGCCGGTCGCCGTAGAGCCGGTCGACGGTCGGGCTGACGAAGGCCACGACGCGGCGGCCGTCGAGGTAGTCGGCGAGCAGTCTGTTGTGCGGGGCGAACACCTCTGCGGTGAGGTCGACCCGGTACCCGGTGCCGTCCGGTGCCCTCAGGTCGAAGCCGCCGGGGTCCTCACGGACCCCTTCGAGCGGATGGTCGACCCGATCAAGAACCTGGCCTGACATCTGTCTCCTCAGTCTTCTCACGGTGCCGCTGGAGGTCTGCGAAAACGCGGGAAAGCGCGGCCACGAGGGGCTGGTCGGGCAGCTGCTCGAGCGGGACGGGACGACCTCGGCCGTCGCTCACGGGGAGCCGCCAGTTGGGGTGCACCGACGACGTGCCGGGAAGGTTCTGGGGTCTGCGGTCGCCGGTCGCGTCCGGCAGCCAGACGCCCAGCAGGCGCGCCGGTGTGAGGCACAGGAAACGGTGGAGTGCGACGACGTCCCCGTCCGGGTCGGGCAGCAGCCCGAGCCGTGCCAGCTCCGCGAGCCAGGCGTCGCGCTCGGCGGCGGTCTCCGCCTTCTCCTCCGCTTCCGGGCGGGTCAGCAGGCCCAGTGCGGCGCGGAGTTCGACGTGCTCGCCGCTGAGCCAGGCGGCGGACGTCGGCAGGTCGTGGGTCGTCAGCGTGGCCAGACAGTCCCGCCGCCACCGCTCGGGTGGGAGGGGCCCGTTCCGTCCCTCGGACCCTCCGAGGTACTCGAACCGCTGTACGGAGGTGCCGAGGATCCCCCGCGCGTCGAGGGAGTCCCGCACGCCCGCCTCGACCGTACCGAGATCCTCGCCGATCACGGCAGCGCCGGCGCGGTGCGCCTCCAGCATCAGCACACCCAGCATCGCCTCGGCGTCGTAGTGGACGTACGTGCCCTGCGACGGCGACCGTCCCTCGGGCACCCACCACAGCCGGAACAGGCCCATCACATGGTCGACGCGCAGGGCGCCCGCGTGCCGCAGACCGGCCCGCAGCAGCTGGGCGAGCGGCCGGTAGCCGGAGGCGGCGAGCCCGTCCGGGCGCCACGGCGGCTGGCCCCAGTCCTGGCCTCGGGGGTTGAAGTCGTCCGGTGGCGCGCCGACGCTCATCCCGGCGGCCAGACAGTCCTGAAGCGCCCAGGCGTCGGCTCCCTCGGGGGCGACGCCGACCGCCAGGTCGTGGATCAGGCCGATGTCCATTCCGGCACCGGTCGCCGCCGCCTGGGCGGCGGCGAGCTGCTCGTCGGTGATCCAGGCGAGCCATTGGTGGAAGACGACCTCGTCGGCCAGTTCCTCCCGCGCGCGGGCCACGGCCGGTGAACGCGGGTCCCGCAGCCCGGCCGGCCAGGAGTTCCACTGCCCGCCGTGGACGTCGGCCAGTGCGCACCAGGTGGCGAAGTCGGCCAGATCGCGTCCCTCCCGGGCGGTGAACTGCGCGAAGGCTGCCGCACGTCCGGGCGAGAGCGGCACCTGGTGGACCGCGCGCAGCGCCTCGCGCTTGAGGGAGCGCACGGCCTCCCGGTCGATGAGCCGGTCACCGCGCAGAACGCTGTCGTTCAGGGCCCGCGCCCGGGCGACGCACCCGTCGGCGGTGCGACGTGCCTCGCCGGTCAGGTACGCGTACTCCGGGACCGCCTCCACCCGCAGGTGCATGGGGTCGCAGTAGCGGCGCGAACTCGGCCGGTACGGTGACGGATCCGGCAGCGGCCCGGGCTCGACGGCGTGCAGCGGTCCGAGCTGCACGAAGTCCGCCCCCAGGGCACGTCCCGACCATGACGCCAGCTCGGCCAGGTCACCGAGGTCGCCCATGCCCCACGAGCGTTGCGAGAGCACGGAGTACAGCTGGACGAGGAACCCCCAGTGCCGGCCCTCCGGCACGGTCAGCCGCTCCGGCACCACGAGCAGGGGTGCGGACTCCCGGTGCCCCGGGGAGGTCACGTGCAGGGTGTGCCGGCCGGTCGGCAGGGGGCCGGAGGGGGAGGCCGTGCCGCCGTCCTCCAGTTCCACCTCGGCGGTCGCGTTCTCCGGAAGGCTGAGCCGTGGTGTGCCGGCGCCGCGGACCACGACGCACTCGGGCAGCAGCCGGGCGGCGGCGCGCTCGCGCCGGGCCGTCAGCGCCGCGCGGGCCGCCTTGTCGGTGGCCGCGTCCACGCCGCAAGCGGCGAGCACGGCGACGAGGGTGTCCGGAGCGACGGCCACGCGCCGGCCCCGGTCGGTGGTGTATGCGGTCGATATCGCGTGGGCGCGGGCCAGTTCGCGCAGTGCGTCGCTCACGGTGCGTCCCCCGAGACGCCGAAGAGCCGCTCCAGGACCACGGCCACCCCGTCCTCGTCGTTGCCGGGCGCGATCTCGTCGGCCATCGCCCGCAGCGCGGGGTGGGCGTTGCGCACGGCCACGCCGTGACCGGCCCAGGCCAGGAGCGGGATGTCGTTGGGCATGTCGCCGAAGGCGACGGTCTCGGCCGCGTCGAACCCCAACAACCGCGCGGCCCGTTCCACCCCGGCGGCCTTGGTGGTCCCCGGCGGCAGTACCTCGACCATGCCCTGGACCGAGTGCACCACCGTGACGTCGGTGCCGCACAAGCGGCGTGCCTCGGCCTCGAGTTCGTCCTCCGGCACGCTCGTGTGGTGCAGGACCAGCTTGTCGATGGGATCCGTCCACAGCAGTCGGCGGTCGGTCGTGACGTCCCAGCCGTGCCGTACGCGCTCGCCGAACCGAGGGGTGACCTTGAAGCGGCTCTCCGGTGGTGCCGTCACCACGCCCAGTTCCAGAGGGCCGAGTGCCGCCTCGACGCGTTCGACCACGCTGCGCGCGAGGTCGAGGTCGAGCGAGGCGGAGGTGAGCAGCCGGTCGGCGTCGGCGTCGTAGAGCTGGGCGCCCTGCCCGCACACGGCGAGACCCCGGTAGCCGAGCGCGGCCAGGAACTGCTTGCATGCCGCGGCGGGGCGTCCGGTGACCACGAGATGGTGCGCTCCCGCCTCGGCCACCCGGGCCAGGGCGCGCAGGGTGCGGTCGGAGACGGTCAGGTCGCTGCGCAGCAGGGTGCCGTCGAGGTCGGTGGCCACGAGCCGGGGGGACGGCGGGCCCTCGGGGGTGTCGACGGGGACGGTGTCCCAGGTGACGCGCCCGGAGGCGAGGGTCAGCATGACGAGGAGGTGGCGTTCGACGGGCGGTCCGTCGAGCAGGCCGCGGAAGACGCCGTCCCCTGTCGGCGCCAGCGGCGCCAGGACGATCCCTCGGCCCGCCGGCACGGCCTCGTCGGAGGCGATGGCCTCCGCGCGGGACTCCAGGCCCGACGCGCGGACCGCGGTACCGGTGACGGCGACTTCCACGTGTGCCGCGCCGGCGTGCCGGTACTCGACGTGCCGGCGGCCCTCCGCGTCCCGGCGCACCCGGCACCGCCCGCTCACCCGTGCCGCCCAGTCCTCGCGCCCCGCCGCACGTGCGGTCTCGGCGCACCGGACGAAGTCGGCCCGTGCGTAGGCGGCTTCGAAGAGACGCTCGTACGCGTCCTCGTCGAGCGGCGCGCAGCGTCCGTAGGCGGTGGCGTCGCCCAGCGCCGCGGCGGACCGTGCGATCAGCCCTCGGTGCTGGACCCAGGCGGCGGCGGGCAGGGCGTCGAACCAGCCGTAGCGGACCGCGTCCTCGACCGGGAAGGGCCGGGGCCGTCCGCGCAGCAGGTCCTCGAAGGCCTCCAGCCGTCGGTCCGCGCTCCGTGCCCAGGTGAAGGACCGGGCGGTGACGCGGGCGTTGGCCGACAGACGGTCGTAGTCGTCGGGGGCCGTGCGCCGCAGCGTCACCGCCTGACGTATGCGCTCGGTGAGCGCACGGGTGAGGGAGGCGTCGTCGTCCCGGAAGGAACCGGGCAGGGATACCCCGGTCGCCCGGGGATCCGTGAACGGCAGGGTGTGACGGAAGTGGGCGGTGACGCTCTGCGCGGTGGCTATGGGCACCGCGCCGCACGCCATCGCCTCTGCCTGGGCGATGAGGAACCCGTCGAGTTCGAACTTGGAGGGGAACACGCAGAAGTCGGCGCACGCCGCCTGCTCGAACAGGGTGTCCTCGTCGGCGAGGCGCCAGTCCAGGTGGATCCGGCCCGGGTGGCGGTCGGCGACGCTCTGGAAGTAGGCGTTGCCCACGGGTGCCTCGCTCTCCCCTCCCCCACTGGTGGCGAAACGCAGGATGAAGCTGGCCTCCGTACCGCTCGCCAGGACCTCCTCGACCGCGCGCACGAGTTCCAGTTGGCCCTTGTGGTGCACCGCGTAGCGGGCGGCGTGGTAGAAGACCGGCTGGGCGGGGTCGAGTCCGAGCGAGCGCAGGACCGCCTCGCGGTCGACGGCGTCCGGATCACGCGCCAGCCAGCTGTCGGATATCCCGCAGCCGCCCATGAGCAGTCCGTGCGCCCTCTCACGGAGCATCCGGGACACCGGAAGCGTCGCGAAGAGACTCTCGAACGGCGTGTCGCGGAAGGTGCTGTAGTAGTCCCGCTGGCCGGGCGAGACGAAGTCGACCAGATCGGCGTGCGCCACGATCAGCGGCAGGAACGCGACGTGGTCCGGGCCGTACTCGACGTGCATCCGGGTTCCGGCCAGCGCCCGTGCCATCGTCGCCTCAGGGCTGTCCTCGGCGGGCAGCGGGCCGTCGAGCGCGTCCAGGTCGGCCCGTACGCCGAACAGGCCGAGCAGGCGTTCCACCTGCGGGCGGTAGACCTTCTGGGTGATGGGAGCGTTGGCCGCGACGGTACTCACGGTGCGCACGGAGGGGTCGTCCGCGAACACGGCCGGGAGCAGATAGTGGTAGTACGGTTCGAAACCGTGGACCACCGCCTCTTCGCCGCCGAGGTACCGCTGGACGAAGTGGGCCCCGGCCACCTGGAACACGAGCGGCTTGAAGTACGCCAGGTCCGTGCCCTCGGTGCCGGGCGGCGGATAGAGACGGTCGGGCAGCTGGTCCAGGAAGGCGTCGGAGAGGAAGTAGACGTCCACGCCGTCGATCCGCAGCCGGTGGGCCCGCGTGGTCAGCTCCAGGGTGATCTCGGACGGATGGTCCGGCCACACCTTGGGGTCGAGGACGAGCGGGACTCGGTGTTCGTGGACGTAGGGAAGCTCCTCGACGGGGTGGTCGAGGCGCAGCGCGTCGATCAGCCCGTGCGCGGGAGTGACCAGCGAGACGCGGTGACCGCGGGCGGCGTACTCGCGCGAGAGGTTCCATACCAGCGGCGACAGCCCGCCGCGCATGAGGCGGTTGTCGAAACCGCCGCACTCGAAGGCGAAGTGGATGATGTGCATGTGACCGTGCCTCACCGGCTCGCCGCCGCGCGTGCACAGGCCGTGCGCAGGCCCGGCAGGTCGATGAACTCGGTGTGGGTGCCGACGCTGCCGCACACGAACGCCCCCGCCACCGAGCCGGCCAGCACACACTCCTCCAGCGGGCGTCCCTCGAAGAGGAGGTGGAGGAAGGCGGTGACGAATGCGTCACCGGCGCCGTTGCTGTCCACCACCGGCCGCTCCGGGCGGACCGCCGGGAAGTGACGGATCTTGTCCTCGCCGCGCACCAGCAGGTGGCAGCCGTCGGCGCCGTCCGTGGCGACCACGAAACGGGCCCGGCCCTCGTCGACGATCGAGTGCAGCACCGTGGGGAGCCGGTCGTGGATCGCCGCGGCACTGAGGAAGACGTAGTCGGAGGCGAGGGCGTAGGTGCGGTGGTGCGGGTTGTGCCCGTCCCAGTCGTGCAGGTCGGTCGAGCTGGTGATGCCGAGGCGGTGGATGTCCTCGTACATGTCCTGGTTGTGGCCGATGATCGACAGGTGGACGTGGGGGGAGCGCTCCAGGAAGGGCAGGTAGAAGGAGCGGGGAAGCCTGAGATCCGCGGGGTGTCTGCCGTCGTAGAAGGAGAAGCGGCGGCCCGAGGGGTCGACGAGGTTCGCCGAGCGTGGGGTGCCGTGCGGTGAGACGAGGTGGCTGAAGTCGAGGCCGTGGCGGGCGTAGTGGTCCAGCACCATGCGGCCTTGCGGGTCGTCGCCGAGGAAGTCGACGAACTTGGTCCGCAGGCCGAGCGCGTGCCAGCCCAGTGCCACGCCGTTGCCGGTGTGCCCGACGTAGTCCCGCAGCGGTTCGACGAAGAGCGAGTCGCCCGGCGGCACGCGCAGCTCGTCCACGCGCACGATGGTGTCCACGCCCACCCCGCCGACCACCAGGACGTCGTAGTGGCTCGGACGCTGCTCGTTGTCGTGGTGCTGGGACAGGGTCATGCGCTCACTCCCTCGGAGACCTGCTGAATGTGTCCGTCCTCCAGGACGACCGCGCCGTCGATGTCCGCGTCGGGCGGTATCACGGCACCGGGCAGCAGCACGCTGCGCCGCACCCGTGCCCCGGCACCGATCCGGACTCCCGGGAACAGCACGCTGTCCTCCACCAGCCCTGCGTTGACCAGGTCGGAGGGGACCAGCGACGCGTGCACACCGGGGGCGCCGGCGACCCAGTGACGGGCGACCTCCGGCCGCACGGTCCGGGGCATGCGCTCGACCGGCAGGGGCGCCCGGGGTCCCGCGGCGAGTGCCAGATGTGCGCGGTGGTACCGCTCGACGGTGCCGATGTCCTCCCAGTGGCCGTGCACCTCGTGCCCGCGGATGTGCTCTCCGGCGGCGAGCATCCGGGGGATCACGTCCCGACTGATGTCGTGCTGCCAGTCGGTGCCGTCCAGCTCGGTCAGGTACCGGTGCAGCACGGTGGAGTCGAAGATGCAGAAGGCGGCGAAGACCAGGTCGGACGTGGGGTCGGCGGGTTTCTCCACGAACTCGGTGAGTCGGCCGCCGCCGTCGAAGCGGACCATGCCGAACAGGTGCACCCAGCGCATCTCGATGCGCTGGTAGGCGAGGGTCAGCGCGGCGCCGGAGGCCCGGTGCGCTTCGATCAGGGGCCCGTAGTCGTACCGGTAGACGTGATCGGCGTGCAGTACGAGTACGTCGTCCACGTCGTCGCCGAAGACGTACTCGGCCTTGCGGATCAAGGCGTCGGCGGTTCCACGTTCCGCCGGCCAGGTGCGCCGCGGAAGCTCCGCCGGCAGGTCCCGGCCGTGGTAGGCGGTGTCGTAGGGCCCGAAGTGCACCCGGAAGCCCGGCCCGGTGTTCCACACCCGGTGCAGGTCGTCCATCAGCAGCCGCTCCTCGTGCTGGGAGAGCAGGAGCACCTCCGCCAGGCCCGACGCACGGGCGTTGGCGAGGCTGAAGTCGATGAGCCGGCAGGAGCCGCCGTAGGGAACCAGTGGCTTGAGCCGTCCGGTGCCGAGCGAGCCCATGCGCCGTCCCTCGCCGCCCGCGAGCAGCACCGCGCGCACGCTGCGCGGATCAGCCATGACGCACCTCGTCCCAGGACGTCCGACCGGAGGACAGGGTGAGCAGGAGCTGGGCGCCGTCGGCCGGGGCCTCGCCCACGAAGATCCCTGACTCCGTGCGCTCCAGAGTGCGTACGTCCGGCAGGTCTCTGGCCGAGCCCCGCCGCGCGACGACGACTTCCACCCGTTCGGCGTGCGGGAGGCGGTACTCCAGCCGACCGCCCGTGACGACGCGGCAGCGTTCGCGCAGCCGGGCGGTCTCCTGCGGGGGCACCGCGTCGGGAAGCCGGTCCAGGACGCGCTCGCAGGCGGCGAAGTCGGCCCGCTCCCATGCGGCACGGAAGATCCGCCGTGCCGCGTCACCGTCGAGCGGGGCGTGGCGCTCGTAGACGTCGATGTCACCGTGTTCCACTGCGGCGTCGGTGGTGATCTGGTCGTCGGTGAGGAGGTCGAACCAGGCGTGCCGCAGAGCCAGTTCGACAGGCGGACCGGCCGGCCGGCCCTCCCACAGTCGGGTGAACGCCGCCAGGTGCAGGTCGGCGCAGTGGTCCCAGGTGAAGGTCCGGGCCACGGACGAGGCACGCTCGGACAGCTCCCGGTAGCGGCCCGGGTCCCGTGACCACAGGGCCGCCGCTTGCCGGATGCGGTCCGCGAGCGCGGCGGTCAGCAGTTCGTCGTCCTCCGCGAAGGACCGGTTCACCGCGAATCCGGTGGCCGTGTCCGGACGGTCGGCGTGCCGGAAGTGCTCCATGCCCCGTTGGTCGGTGGCGATGGGAACCGCGCCCGCGGCCATGGCCTCGCCCTGGGCGATGAGGAAGGTGTCCATCTCGAACTTGGACGGAAAGAGCCCGAAATCGCTGGAAGCTGCGAAGGCGAAGACACGCGCCTCCTCCACGCGCTCCCACTCGAGGTGCAGCCGCCCCGGGTGGCGGGCGGCGACGTCGTGGAAGTAGGGATCGTCGATGCCGTTGCCGGAGATGCAGCGGATGACGAAGTTCGCTTCCAGCCCCTCGTTCAGCACTCGGTCGACGGCCCGCATCAGCTCGAGCTGGCCCTTGTGGTGGACGGCGTAGCGGGCGTTGTGGAAGAAGGTGGGCAGCCCCGGGTCGAGACCGAGGCCGGTGAGGACGCGGTCCCGGTCCACCTCGGTGGGGTCCCATGCCAGCCATTGGTCGGAGATGGCGCACCCGCCGACGAACATCTTGTGGGCGTTGCGGCGCACCACGTCGGCGATCGGCAGCTGCCGGAAGAGCGGCTCGAACGGGGTGTCCTGGAAGCCCGCGTAGAAGTCGAGCTGTCCCGGTGACAGGAAGTCGATCAGGTCCGCGTGTTCCGCGGTCAGCTCGTAGATCGCCACGTGGTCGGGCGGGTAGGTGTAGTGCAGGTGTGTGAGCTGCTGGTATTGGACGACCGCCTCGGACACGTCGGGCTCGGGATCCGGGCCGGGCAGTTCGACGTCCACACCGAGCAACGCGAACAGGCCCTCCACCTCGGGTGCGTACACCTTCTTGGCGATCGGCATGTTGCTCTGGACGTTGCTGACGACGAGCTTGGTGGGATCGTCGCGCAGGGCGGCCGGCAGCAGGTAGTGGTAGTACGGCTCGTGCGCGTGGACGACGGCCTTCTCGTCGCCGAACCACTCCCGCAGGAAGCGCACACTGTCCACCTGGAAGACGAGAGGCTTGAGGAACACCAGGTCCCGGCCCTTGGCGGAGTAGGGCGGATAGAAGGTGTCCGGCAGACGGTTCAGGTGCTCGTTGGCGAGGAAGTACACGTCCACGCCCTCGAGCCGTATGCGGTGCGCGGTGGTACGCACCGCCAGTTCCACCTGTGGGGGGAAGTCCTTCCAGACCCGCGGGTCGAGGGCCACCGGCATGGTGTAGACGTCGTCGTACGGGAGGTCCTCCACCTCGTAGCGCTTGCGCAGGTCGTCGAGCCGACCGTGTGCGGGTGTGACGATGGAGACGCGGTGGCCGCGGGCGGCGAAGGTCTTCGACAGGTTCCACAGGTACACGGACGTGCCACCCTGAAGGAACGTGTGGTCGAATCCGCAGCACTCGAAGTACGTCTCGATGATGTGCATCCGGGGCGCGTTCACGACGGTCATGTCCTCGCGTAGGTCGTCGGGGCGTGGGAGGCGAGCGCGAGCGCGTGGCGCAGGTCGATCGCGGCGTGGTAGGGGCGGGCGTGGTCGTGGTTGTAGGCCAGTTCGTGCAGGAGGCGGCGCAGGTACAGCAGGCGCCGGAGCGGGCTGTCGGAGGCGGGGCCGAGCATCAGGTGCAGGACGCGCTCGCGCCAGATGTCGGCGGTGCGGAAGACGCTGTCCAGCACGGCCCGCCGCGCGGCCGGCCAGTGGGGGGCGCCGTCCAGGGAGCCGTTCATGGTGAGTGTCGAGTCGACACCGAGACGGGCGGCGCTCTCGAAGGCTGCCTCGTCGGCCGTGAAGTACTCCAAGGCGCGCTGCACGGCGACGAGATCCTGGAGGGGCGACTGCGCGGCGTACCCGGGGTCGTCGGGTGCCGTGGCGGGCGTGGACAGGTCGATGATGCTCATCCGCCAGACACCGTCGGCCGCATCGGAGCACAGCAGATGCGACAGGTGCAGGTCGCCGTGGCAGGGGCCGGCCCCCGGTTGTGTCGCCCGGCCGTCGAACGCGACGCGCAGCGTCACCGCTTCGGCCTCCAGTGCGTCGAAGGCCGCGCCGCGGACGGCGTGGGGCAGGGGCACGTCGGCCCGCGCCAGCTCGGCCAGCCGCGCAGAGGCCTGCGCCAGGGCGTCACCGGCCGGGTACCCGGTGGCCGGACCGCCCAGGCGTCCCGACAGATCCCGGTGGAAGGCGCGAAGGAAACGCCCCACGGCACGCAAGTTCTCCTCCAGCGGCAGCAGGTGTGCGCGTACGAGCCGCTCCGGGGCCGTGCCGTTCGTGAGCCGGGGCCACAGCGAGCGCAGGTTCTCGCGCAGCGGTACGTCGATGCCGTATCCGGGCGCGTAGCGGTAGACGACGCCCACGGGGTGCCGGACGCCGCTGACGGGATCGGTGTACGTGTAGTCCCCGGCCCATTCGGGGGTGTGTCCGCTACCGCTCATGAGCCGCAACAGGCCGGGTTCGCGGATCGTCTCGTCCAGGCTCCGGTAGGTCTTGTGTATGTGCGGGACACCGCCGATCTCCACCAGGGAGAGGGAGTTGGACGACCAGCCCTGTTCGAAGGGCAGCCACCGCACCTCGCCTGCCGGTGCCGCCGGCGCACGGCAGAAGTCCACGAGCCCGCCGCGTGTGGTGCGCAGCCGCGCGCCTGAGAGCACACGGCGCACGGCTGCGAGTCCGAGGGACGGGTCGCCGTGAGCATCCGCCAGGGTGCCCGCCGGCTCCGTGCGCAGGGGGACGAAGAACCGTCGGCCCGAGGCCGGGCCGCCGACGGCGGCCACCACGAGCAGCAGCTCGCCCGGCCCCAGTACGGCGTGGTCCACCCGCTCGTAGCGCTCGGCGGCGCGCGAGTCGCGCGGCATCCACGGGGCGGTGCGCAACAAGGATTCGAGGTGTTCGTCGTTGATCACGTGGTAGGTCAACTCCCGGTCATCTCATAGGCGTTGAGCCCGCACCGCCAGACGGTGAGGGCCACGGCCAGGGCGCCGGCCGTCACCACCGGAAGCCACACCACCAGCTCCGTCGTGCCGGTCAGCAGGTAGACGCACGGCACGTACGAGGTGAAGGCGAAGGGCAGCACCCAGGTCAGCAACGCGCGCAGCGAGGAGTGGTAGATGTCCAGCGGGTAGGCGGCGAACTCGGACACCTGGTTCGCCGCGTACATGGACGGCAGGCTGGTCACGGTCCAGAACGACAGCGAGGCGAAGAACAGCTTCACCGAGGTGTGGATGAGCGCACCGCACAGCACGAGCAAAGGGGCGAGGGCCCACTGCAGTGGTGTGGGGCTGAGCCCGAGTTCGCTGCCGGACCAGCCCACCAGGACCGCGCCGACGACCAGTTCACCGAGTCCGTCGGGGTGGAAGAAGCGTTCCGACAACAGCGAGAACAGCGGGTTCACGGGGCGGATCAGGTAGCGGTAGAACTCGCCGCGCTGTACCAGTTTGCGGCCCAGTTCCCACAGCTGGTCGGTGAAGAGGTGGTCGAGGCCGCGAGGCAGCAGCGAGAAGCCGAGCAGGAACAGCACCTCGTGGTAGGTCCAGCCGCCCACGGCCGGAACCTGGCGGAAGACCAGGCCCACGACGGCCGTCTGCAGGCCCACGCGCACGAGGAAGGCACCCGCGCCGAGCGCGAAGTCCATCCGGTACGCGGTCAGCCGGTGCAAGCCGACCCCGCCGAGGAAGACGGCCAGGCGTACATGACGCCACACCGTGCGGGTCATCCGCCGAGCACCTCCAGACGGCTCAGCGAGGCACGCCACAAGGCTGCGCTGAGCAGTGTCAGCCCGGCCGCCCAGCCCAGTTGACGGGCGAGCACGTCGGCGGCGCCGGTCATCCCGTCGTACCGGCCGAGGAGCAGCGTGAGGGGACCGTCGACCATGCCCCGGAAGGGCAGCGCGGAGGCCACGGCAGCGAGCGGGCCCGGCATCAGCGCGATGGGCACCAGCTGTCCGGCGAAGAAGGCGACCACGCTCTGCTTCACCATCCGCACCCCCCAGGTGTTGGTGGTGACGAAGCCGGTCATCCCGGTCAGCAGGTTCACGAAGAAGGCGAGCAGGACCGAAAGCACGGTGGACACCAGGAACAGCAGGACGTTCACGGGCTGTGGCACGGTGAGCGGCACGAGCAGGGCGAAGAGGCCGAGCACCGGTAAGCCGACCAGCACGGCGTTGGCCGCGACCACCGGCAGACAGGCGAAGAACCGCATCACCGGGTAACTGACGGGCCGTACGAGCATGACGGCGACGTCACCCCGGTAGACCTCGGCCGCGACCTCGTCGTCCACCCGGTTGGCGTGCAGCACCTGGAGCACCTGGGCCATGAGGAGGTAGGTGGTGATGCCCTCGGCGGTGAAGCCGCCCGGACCGGCGCCGGGTGGGGCGTCCGCGTACACGGCACGCCACAGGAAGACGGTGACCGCGGCGCCGGCGGCGGCGGTGATCCCGGTCATGACGAACGTGGAACGGTACTGGAGCAGGGACTGGAGGCCGCCGGTGGCGAAGGACAGGTAGGGGCGGGCTCGCCCCGACAGGCGCGGGGGTGCACCGCCGTCCCGGGCCCGTGTGACCGGCACGGGCTCGTTCATGCGGTGCCGTCCTTCCCCGCCGCGGAGGTCCCCGCCGCGGCGGTCCCGGCCGCGACCGGTCCGCGGCGGGTGTGCCCGTAGATCTGCCTGAGCACGTCCTCCAGGTCGGGTTCGGGCGCGTAGCAGTCGACGAGGTCGAAGCGGTCGAGCAGGAAGGCCAGCACCTGCCGGGAGGTGAAGCGGTCCACCGGATAGTCGGCCCTGATCCGTCCGTCCTCGGCGCACGAGGCGCTCACACCGGGCAGCCCCCGCTCGATGTCCGCACAGGCCTGCTCGGGAGTCGGGCCGCCCCGGTGGTCGAACAGGACCGAGCGCCGGTCGGCGGTCCGCAACAGGTCCCGGATGCTGCCCTGATGCACTACCCGCCCGCGGTCCACCACCAGTGCGCTGTCGCAGATCGCGGCGATGTCCGCGATGTCGTGACTGGTGAGGACGACCGTGGTGCCCCTTTCCCGGTGGACGCGGTTGACCAGGAGCCGTACCGCGTCCTTCAGCACCATGTCGAGGCCGATGGTCGGCTCGTCCCAGAAGACGACCTCGGGGTCGTGCAGCAGGCTCGCCGCGATCTCGGCGCGCATCCGCTGCCCCAGGCTGAGCTGGCGCACGGGCGTGGTGCCCAGGGCGTCGATGTCCAGCAGTTCCCGGTACAGGGCGAGGTTGCGGCGGTAGACCGGTTCGGGGATGTCGTAGATCCGGCGCAGGATGCGGAAGGAGTCCGGCACGGACAGGTCCCACCACAGCTGGCTGCGCTGGCCGAAGACCACGCCGATGCCGCGGGCGTTGCGCTGCCGGTGCCGGTAGGGCTCGATGCCACGCACCAGGCAGCGCCCGCTGGTGGGCGTCATGATGCCGGTCAGCATCTTGATCGTGGTGGACTTGCCCGCACCGTTGGCGCCGATGTACGCCGTCTTCGAGCCGGCCGGGATCGTGAAGGACACGCCGTCGACCGCGCGGACGATCCGGTGCTTGCGGGTCAACAGGGTGGACAGACTGCCCACCAGGCCCGGCTTGCGCTCGGCGAGCCGGAACTCCTTGACGAGGTTCTCCGCGACGATCACGAAAGCACCTGCTCAAGGGCGTGTTCGAGAAGCCTGATCCCCTCGTCGAGCAGCGGCTCGTCGATGGTGAACGGCGGGGCCAGACGCAGAATGTGACCGCCGAGGGCCACCCGCAGGCCCAGATCGAGCGCGGTGGCGTACACGGCCCGGGCGATCTCCGGCGCGGGCGTGCGGCTCTCCCGGTCGGTGACGAACTCCAGCCCGTACAGCAGGCCGAGGCCGCGCACGTCACCGAGGTTCTCGAATCGTGCCGGAAGAACGCAGAGCCGCTCCTCGAGCAGTTCCCCGAGGACCCGCACGCGCTCGATCAGGCCGTCGCGTTCGACGACCTCGAGGGTGGCCCGGGCGGCGGCGATGCCCAGCGGGTTGCCCGCGTACGTCGACGCGTACGCGCCGGCTCCGGAGGCGGCCGGGTGGTGCAGCAGGTCTGCCCGCCCCGCCAGGACGGCGAACGGGAACCCGCTGGCCAGCCCCTTCGAAAGGGTCACCAGGTCGGGCTCGATGCCGAAGTGGTCGCTTGCCAGGAACGCCCCCGTGCGACCGCCGCCGGTCAGCACCTCGTCGGCGACGAGCAGGACACCGCTGGACTTGCAGGCTTCGGTGATCTGTTCCCAGTAGCCCGGGGGCGGCACCACGACTCCGGCGGCGCCCAGGACGGGTTCGAAGACCAGCGCCGAGATGTTCGGTTTCTCGGCGATGTGCCTGCGTACCAGGGAAGCGCATCTCACGCCGCAGGAAGGGCGGGTGAGCTGCAGTGGACAGCGGTAGCAGTAGGGCGAGTACCCCAGTACGGAGTTCCCCGCGAAGGCCTGGTGGCCCACGTCCCAGTGCACGAGCATCCGCGCACCCATCGTCTTGCCGTGAAAGCCGCCGCGCAGGGCGCCGATCCGGTTGCGGCCCGGTTCGGCGGTCGCCTGCACCACGCGCAGCGCGGCTTCGACGACCTCCGCCCCGGTGGAGAACAGAGCGTAGGTGTCCAGCCGCTCGGGCAGCAGCCGGGCCAGCAGTTCCAGCAGCCCGGCTCGGTCGGGCGTCGCCGAGTCGTGCACGTTCCACAGGCGCCGGGCCTGCGTGGTGAGCGCCTCGACGACCTCCGGGTGCCCGTGTCCCAGCGACTGGGTCAGGGTGCCTGCCGCGAAGTCCAGGTACTGGTTCCCGTCGAGATCGGTGAGGACGGGACCCTGTCCCTCGGTGAAGACCCGGCGTCCGACGGCCGCTTCCTCCGAAGCGCCCGGCGCCAGATGCCGAGCCTCTCGCTCCAGCTGTTCCAGCTGGTGCCGACCTGCCACTTCCGCCCCCAACCACTGTACGAACTGGCTTGCTGAGCCGCGCCGTTGGGCGATGCCGGAGCCGAGTCAAACACCAAGACGCGACGACTTGCAAGAAGTTGCTGGAAGTTTCAGATTGGCCTTGCGAGCCGCGAGCCGCCTCTGCTTGAGTCGAAAACAGCTCAACCGGTGACACCGCGACTTTCGTTCGAGGAGAGATCCGTGAGACCACAGACCCAGTCCCGTCCGCGACAGCGGTGGCCGGAGTGAAAGCCCTGGTCCTGGCGGGCGGTACCGGCAGCAGACTGCGGCCCTTCACCCACACAGGCGCCAAACAGCTCCTCCCCATCGCCAACAAGCCGGTGATCGGCTACGCCCTTCAGGCGATAGCCGACGCCGGCATCGAAGACGTCGGGGTGGTGGTCGGCGGCCACGCCGACGACATCCGCCGCGCCCTGGGCGACGGGTCCGCCTTCGGGCTGCGCATCACCTACCTCCATCAGCCCGAGCCGCTCGGGCTCGCCCACGCGGTACTCGTCGCACGGGACTTCCTCGGCGAGGACGACTTCCTGCTCTACCTCGGGGACAACTACCTCGAAGAGGGCGTCACCGGATTCGTCCGGCGCGCCGCAGCCGGCCGGGAGGCCGTCCGGCTGCTCCTCACCCCGGTGCCCGACCCCACCGCCTTCGGAGTCGCGGAGGTCGACGACTCGGGGCTGGTGCGGCGCTTGGAGGAGAAGCCCGAACGGCCGGCGAGCGAACTCGCGCTGATCGGGGTCTACGCCTTCAGCCCCGCGGTGCACGAAGCCGTGCGTGCGATATCCCCCTCCGCCCGGGGCGAGTGGGAGATCACCCACGCGGTGCAGTGGATGATCGACCAGGGCCTGCGCGTCCGGGCGGAGACCACGACCCGTCCGTGGCGCGACACCGGAAGCGTCGACGACATCATCGAGGCGAACCGGCACGTCCTGGACCGGATGGAAGGCCGCGTCGACGGCAAGGTCGACCCGCACAGTGTCCTGGTGGGCCGGGTCAGCATCGCCGAAGGGGCGGTAGTCAAGGGCTCGCGCATCGTCGGACCGGTGGTGATCGGGGCGGGAGCGATCGTCAGCAACTCCCACGTCGGCCCCTACACCGCCATCGCCGAGGACTGCCGGATCGAGGGCAGCGCCATCGACCACTCCGTGCTCCTGCGGGGCGCGTGCGTGGAGGGCGCCTCCCGCATCGAGCGCTCGCTCATCGGCCGCGAAGCGATGGTGGCCGCGGCGCCCCGGCTCCCCCAGGCCCACCGTCTCATCATCGGCGACCACAGCAAGGTGCAGCTCACCTCATGACTCCCCGCATACTCGTCACCGGCGGCGCCGGCTTCATCGGTTCCGCCTACGTCCGCTCGCTGCTCGGCCCTTCGGGGCCACCGGGCGTCACGGTCACCGTCCTCGACAAGCTCACCTACGCCGGCAGCCTCGCCCGCCTCGACCCGGTGCGCGGCCACCCCGGCCTGACCTTCGTGCACGCAGACGTGTGCGATGCCGCGACGGTGCGTCGGCTGGCGGCCGGACACGAGGAGATCGTCCACTTCGCGGCGGAGTCGCACGTGGACCGCTCCATCGAGGACGGCGCCGGGTTCACCCGCACCAACGTCATGGGCACCCAGACACTGCTGGACGCGGCCCTGCGCCACGGTGTGCGGACGTTCGTCCAGATATCCACCGACGAGGTGTACGGGTCGATTCCGCACGGCGCCGCCCAAGAGGAGGATCCGCTGCGGCCCAGTTCGCCCTACGCGGCTTCCAAAGCGGCCGCCGACCTCGTCGCGCTCGCCTACCACCGCACGCACGGCCTGGACGTCCGGGTGACCCGCTGTTCCAACAACTTCGGCCCGTACCAGCATCCCGAGAAGGCCATCCCCCGCTTCGTGGCCGCCCTGCTGACCGGCAAAGACCTGCCGGTGTACGGCGACGGGCACCAGGTACGCGACTGGCTCCACGTGGACGACCACGTCCAGGCCGTGGAGTCGGTGCGCACCGCGGGACGGCCCGGGGAGATCTACAACGTCGGCGGCGGTACGTCGCTGACCAACCTGGAGCTGGCGCGGCGCCTGCTGAAGCGGTGTGATGCCGGCCCCGAACGCATCGCCCACGTGGCGGACCGCAAGGGCCACGACCGCCGCTACGCGGTCGACCACGGCAAGATCGCCCTGGAACTCGGCTACCGGCCGAGCGTCGACTTCGAGACCGCGCTGGCCGCCACGGTGTACTGGTACCGGTCGCACCGGTCCTGGTGGGAGCCCTTGCTCACGGCCGTCTGAGAGGCACCCCGACCCGCGGGCCGGGCGCGTCGGGGCCCGGGTCGCGGACCCCGCGGCCAACGGGTCGGAGTGCGTCGACAGTAACAGCGCTGAAAGGCTTGCGAAAGCTCTTGCAGGCCCGAAATCCGACTTCCACCGGGTGAACTTTCCCTCGGTCGCGGAAACTTGTCGCCCCCTGCGCGACGCGGTGCGGCCCCTCCCGAAATCCTGTGCAGCAATTTTCACGACAGAGAGGCCCCATGTGGTCGGCAGACCCGGACACTACGCAGCCACCCTGGCCGCCGCCCTGCTCGGCGCGGTCCTGCCACCGTCGGCGTCCCAGGCGTCGGAAGGCGGTCCGCCCCCTGCGCCGTCGAACTCCCTGCTCGCGAGGGAGCCGGCCCGTCCGGCTGCGAGCAGGGAGCAGTTCTACCTGCTGCTGCCCGACCGGTTCGCCAACGGCTCCGCGGCCGACGACCGCGGCGGCATGACCGGTGACCGTACGATCACCGGATACGACCCCACGGACAAGAACTTCTTCCAGGGCGGTGACCTCAGAGGAGTCATCGACCACCTGGACTACATCAAGGGCCTGGGGACCACCGCCGTCTGGCTCGCACCGGTCTTCAGGAACAAGCCGGTCACGGTCCGGGGCGGCAGGGTGACCGCCAACTACCACGGGTACGCCGTCACCGACTTCACCAGCGTGGACCCCCATTTCGGCACCGAGGCCGACCTGTCGGAACTCGTCGACAAGGCGCATGCCAAGGGGATGAAGGTCTTCTTCGACGTCATCACCAACCACACCGCCGACACCATCGACTACGCCGAGAAGCAGTACGGGTATCGCGGCAAGGGCGCCTTCCCCTACCTGGACACCGAGGGGCGCCCCTTCGACGAGGGGACGGGCACGCGAAAAGCCGACGCGGCCGGCGCCCCGTACACGCCGCAGGTCTCCACCGACCCGCAGGATCACAAGGCCCCCGAGTGGCTCAACGATCCCACCATGTACCACAACCGGGGCAACTCCACCTTCGCCGGTGAGAGTGCCCTGTACGGCGACTTCCAGGGCATGGACGACCTGTGGACCGAACGTCCCGAGGTCGTCCACGGCATGGAGCGGATCTACGAGAAGTGGGTCGACGACTTCGGCGTGGACGGCTTCCGCGTCGACACCGCGAAGAACGTGAACATGGACTTCTGGACCCAGTGGGCCACTGCGCTCGACCGGCACGCCGCACAGCACGGGCGCGCGCACTTCTTCCTCTTCGCCGAGGCCTTCTCCGCGGACGCGTCCATCACGGCTCCCTATGTCACCGAGGGCCGGCTCGACTCCACGCTGGACTTCCCGTTCCAGGCCGCCGCACGCGACTTCGCCTCGCGCGGCGGGCCCGCCGACGACCTCGCTCACGTTTTCGCGCAGGACTACCGCTACAGCACGGACAAGACCAACGCCTACAGCGAGGTCACCTTCCTCGGCAGTCACGACATGGGCCGCATCGGTGCCTTCGTGGCCCAGGACAACCCCGGCGCGGGCGACCCGGAGCTGCTCCGCCGGGACCGCCTGGCCCACGAGCTGATGTTCTTCTCCCGCGGCAATCCGGTGATCTACTCCGGTGACGAGCAGGGCTTCACCGGCTCGGGCGGAGACGTCGACGCCAGGCAGACCATGTTCGCCTCCCGAGTCCCCGACTACCGCGACGACGACGAGATCGGCACCGAGCGCACCGCGGTCTCCGACGCCTACGACACCAGCCACCCCCTCTACCGGACCATCGCCGCGCTCTCCCGGCTGACCCGGCAGCACCCCGCTCTGCGCGACGGCGTCCAGACCGAGCGCTACTCCCAGGGATCCGTGTACGCCTTGTCCCGGACGGACGAGCGGCGCAGGCGTGAGTACGTGGTCGCCTTCAACAACGCGCCCCAGGCCAAGACCGTCCAGCTCCCGACGGGTTCGGCGCACACGTGGTTCCAAGCGCTGTACGGCATCTCGGGCGGCGTGCGCAGCGACGGCGACGGGAAGGTCTCCGTGACCGTACCGGCCCTGTCGTCGGTCGTGTACGAGGCGGCGAAGCCGCCGGCCCCGCCCGCGGGCAGGCCCACCGTCACCCTCAGAGCCCCGGCCACGGGCGCGACCGGGACGGTGGAGATCGCCGCGGACACCGGAGGCGACGGACTCGGCCGGGTCGTCTTCGCCGCCCAGGTCGGCAACGAGGCCTGGCAGGTCCTCGGCACTGCCGATCACGCCCCCTACAAGGTCACCCAGACCATCACCGACGACGTCGCGGCCGGAACACCCCTGAGGTACAAGGCCGTCGTCGTCGACAGCGCCGGCCGCACCGCGAGTGACCTCGCCGCCTCGACCGCGGGTCAGGCACCGGTGGCCGGGAAGCCGACGGCGGCACGCCACCAGGCCGTCGTCCACTACCGGCGAGCCGACGGCGACTACACCGGCCTGCGGCTGCGGACGGCGGACGGCCGGACCGCGGACTTCACCGGCCGGGACGCTTACGGAGCCTTCGCCTGGTTCGCACCGGACGCGGGCGCCAGCCGGGTCCGCTTCACCCTGGAGAAGGACGGCATCACCGACGGACCCGAACGGACCCTCGACTTCGCTGCCGCGCCGGAGGCGTGGGTCGCAGAGGGCGGCGACGCGGTGGACGTGACCCGTCCCGCGGCCCACTACCCGCCTGAGGACACCGCGAAGGCCGTCATCCACTATCACCGCCCCGACGGCGACTACGACGGGTGGGGTCTGCACGCGTGGACCGGAGCGGCGAACCCGCCGGAGTGGAACGACCCCGTGCGACCAGTGGGCCGGGACTCCTTCGGCCTGGTCTTCGAAGTCCCGCTGGCCGAGGACGCCGGCTCGCTCAGTTACATCCTGCACAGGAAGGAGGACAAGGACGTCCCGGCCGACGAGGCCCTCGACTTCTCCCTGTACGGACACGAGGTGTGGCGGGTGGCCGGCGACCCCGCCTACCTGACCCCGTCCCTCGGCGGCGCGTTCGGCCTCGATCTGGAGACCTCCGCCGCCACCTGGATCGACGACACGACCGTCGTCTGGCACGGAACCGGGACCGGAGTCGCCAGTCAGCAGCTCGTGTACGCGCCGGAGGGCGGCATCGCCCTGCACCACGGAGCCCTGACCGACGAAGGTCGCTGGCTGCGCCTGAAGCCCGCGACGCTGACCGACGCGCAGCGAGCCGCGTTCCCGCGGTTCAAGGACTACCAGGCCTTCACCGTCGACTCCCGCGACCGCGGCCGGATCGGCGAGGCCCGGGCGAGCCGGCAGGTCATCGCCACCCAACGGGGCGAGAACGGGGCGCTGCTCGGCGCCACGACCGTGCAGACGGCCCAGCACTGATCCGGAAGGAAAGAGAGCCGCAACGTGACCACATCACCCACCTCACATGGCAGCCCGGACGGCAGGCCGGCCGGCCTGCGCACCGGGCGCCGCCGAAGAAGCCTGTCGGGCGCCGTCAAGCGCGGTACCGGCACAGCCGTCGCCGCTGTCCTCCTGGCCTCCGCCCTGCCCGCCGTCCAGCACGCGAGCGCGGCGGACCGGCCGGCCGCTCCGCCGTCCGACGCCCGATTGGCCGCGGAGGCTCCCCGGCACGGGATGACCCGCGAGCAGTTCTACTTCCTGCTGCCCGACCGGTTCGCCGACGGCACCACCGCCAACAACAAGGGCGGCCTGAGCGGCGACCGCTCGACGACCGGCTTCGACCCCACGGACAAGGGCTTCTACCAGGGCGGCGACCTCAAGGGTGTGATCAACAGACTGGACTACGTCAAGGGCCTCGGCACGACCGCGATCTGGCTGGCTCCGGTCTTCAGGAACAAGCCGGTGCAGGGCAACGGCGAGAGCGCCGGCTACCACGGCTACTGGATCACCGACTTCACCCGGGTCGATCCGCACTTCGGTAGCAACGCCGACCTCGCCGAGCTGATCCGCAAGGCCCACGCCAAGGGCATGAAGGTCTTCTTCGACGTCATCACCAACCACACCGCCGACACCATCACCAACACCGAGAAGGCCTACGCCTGCCGCGGCAAGGGCGCCTACCCCTACCTGGACACCGCGGGACGTCCCTTCGACGACAGCAAGGGCACGCACGAGGTCGACGCGAAGGGGTTCCCCTACACTCCCGAGGTCGGCGCCGCCGAACAGCACACCAAGGCCCCGGCCTGGCTCAACGATCCGACGATGTACCACAACCGTGGCGACTCCACCTTCGTCGGCGAGAGCGCCCTCTACGGAGACCACACGGGTCTGGACGACCTGTGGACCGAACGTCCCGAGGTCGTCCGTGGCATGGAACGGATCTACGAGAAATGGGTCAAGGACTTCCGCATCGACGGCTTCCGCGTCGACACCGTCCGCAACGTCGACATGGCCTTCTGGACACAGTGGGCCACAGCACTCGACGCGTACGCCGCCAAGCACGGCCGGAGGAACTTCTTCATCTTCGGCGAGACGCTGTCCTCCGATCCCTCCGTCACCTCGCCGTACGTACGGCAGGGCCGGCTCGACGCCACACTCGACTTCCCGCTCCAGGACGCCATACGCCAGTACGCCTCCCAGGGCAGGGCGGCCGACCTGCTCGGCAACGTCTTCGCGCAGGACCACCGCTACACCACCGACAAGGCCAACGCCTATGAGGAGGTGACCTTCCTCGGCAACCACGACATGGGCCGCATCGGGGGTTTCCTCCTCAAGGACAACCCCACGGCGGACGACGCCGGACTCCTCGCGCGCGACCGCTTCGCCCATGAACTGATGTTCTTCTCCCGGGGCAACCCGGTGATCTACGCCGGTGACGAGCAGGGGTTCACCGGCGCCGGGGGCGACAAGGACGCCCGGCAGACGATGTTCGCCTCGAAGGTGGCCGACTACCTCGACGACGACGAGATCGGCACCGACCGCACGGCAGCCTCGGACGCCTACGACACCTCCCACCCGCTGTACCGCGCGATCGCCGCCCTCTCCAGGCTCACCCAGCGAAACCCGGCGCTGCGCGACGGCGTCCAGACGGAACGGTTCGCCAAGGACTCCGTGTACGCGTTCTCACGTACGGACACGGCTCGGGGCGCCGACTACCTGGTGGCGTTCAACAACGCCTCCGAGGCGAAGACCGTCGAGATCCCCACCAGCTCGGCCGGACTGACCTACCGGGGCCTGTACGGCAGCACCGCCACGGTCACCAGTGGCGCGGACACGAAGGCGAGGGTCACCGTCCCGGCCCTGTCCTCCGTGGTCCTCGAGGCGACGAAACCCCTCGGCTCCCCGGCCACCAAGCCCTCCCTCACCCTGAAGGCCCCGGCCGCGGGCGCGACCGGTGACGTCGGCATCTCCGCGGACGTGACCGGCGGCGGGCTCAACCGCGTCGTCTTCACCGCCCAGGTCGGCAACGGCGCCTGGCACACGCTCGGCACCGCCGACCACGCCCCCTACACGGTCACGCAGCACCTCGCCGACACGGTGCAGCAGGGCACGCCGCTGCGCTACAAGGCCGTGGCGGTCGACATCGCGGGCCGCACCTCGCACAGCCTCGCCTCGACCACGGCGGGCCGGCCACCCGTGCCGCAGCCACCGAGCGCCGTTCACCGCGCCTACGCCGTCGTGCACTACCGGCGCACGGACGGCGACTACGACGGCTGGCGGCTCACATCCGGTGACCGGACCGCGGAGTTCACCGGGCGCGATGCCTACGGCGCCTTCGCCTGGGTCAAGCCGCAGGACGGCGCCGAGAGCCTGACCTACACCGTCGCGAAGAACGGCACCCCGGACGGCCCGCGGCGCACCGTCGACCTGGCGAAGACCGGCGAGGTGTGGATCGGGCAAGGCGACGACGGTCAGTCGGAGACGGCACCCGACGGTGTCTACCCGACGCCCGACACCACGAAGGCCGTGATCCACTACCACCGGGCCGACGGCGAGTACGACGGCTGGGGCCTGCACACCTGGACCGGCGCGAAGAATCCCACGGACTGGTCGCACCCCCTGGCGCCGGTGCAGACCGACGCCTTCGGCGTGACCTTCGAGGTGCCGCTCGCCGACGGCGCGACCTCGCTCAGCTACATCGTCCACAAGGACGACCAGAAGGACCTCACCGCCGACCGCTCCCTGGACTTCGGCACCTACGGCAAGGAGGTCTGGCTGATCGGCGGGGACACCGACTATCTCCTGCCCACGGTGGGCAGCGCCCCCGGCCTGGACCTCACCCGGTCCGAGGCGCGTTGGATCGACCGGAACACCGTCGTGTGGAAGGTGAAGGACACCGATTCCACCAGCCGGCAGCTGGTGTACGCGCCGCACGGAGGTATCACCGTCAAGGATGGCGCGTTGTCCGACGAGGGGTACTGGCTGCGGCTGCGGCCCACAGCCCTCACCGACGAGCAACAGGCCGCGCACCCGGAGCTGAAGGACTACCCCGCCTTCACCATCGACCCGCGCGACCGCGACCGGGTCCGCACCGCGCTGCTGGGCCGACAGGTCATCGCCACGCAGCGGTCGGCCGACGGTGCGCTCCTGGCGGCGACCGGTGTGCGCGTACCCGATACGGCGGAAACCAGACAGGCCCGGGGTCTGCCTGAAGAGTGATCAGAGTCTCGGCAGCAGCCGACCGCCGCACCGGCCCCGCCACGGGGTCGGTGCGGCCGTGCTCGCCGTCGTCGTAGCCACGGTCAGCCGGGGGCCGCGGCCCCTGGTGTCAACCGCGCCCCAACTGCCTTGTCCTGAAACCGAGTTATGCAGCCTCTGCCGGCCGAATGATGTCACGGAAATTTCTTGCAACCCCTTTCGCAAGAGATTGCAGGCTTGCTGCTTTCCTGTCGCGCCCGGCGGCCGTCGATTGGGACAGACGGCACCCGTTGGTCTTCCCAGGGCTTGATCCGGGCATCCACTCAAGGAGTTCACATGCGACGTGGCATATCGATGGCTGCCGCGGTCACCGTGGTTGCGCTGACCGCCTCGGCCTGCGGTGGCTCGGGCGACGACTCGTCGAGCAAGCCGAAGGATTCCAAGGACATCTCCGGGACGATCACGTACTGGGACACCTCGGACGCGGCGACCGAAGCCCCGACCTACAAGGCCCTGATCAAGCAGTTCGAGGCCAAGTACCCCAAGATCAAGGTGAATTACCAGAACGTCCCGTTCACCGACGTCGAGCAGAAGTTCAAGTCGGCCGCCAAGAGCGGCAAGGGCGCGCCCGACGTCGTGCGTACCGACGTGGGTCTGATGGCCGAGTACGCGTCGCTGGGATACATCGCCCCGCTCGACGGCACCCCGGCGTTGAAGGACGCCTCGGACTTCAGCGCCACCCCGATGAACACCGCCAAGTACAACGGCAAGACCTACGGTGTCCCGTCGGTGACCGACACGCTGGGCCTGCTGTACAACAAGAAGCTTCTCAAGAAGGCCGGCATCGCCGAGCCGCCGACCACCTGGGACGAGTTCATCGCCGACTCGAAGACCATCAAGGAGAAGACCGGGGCCTACGGCACCTACCTGAACCCCGACTCCTACTTCCTGCTCCCGCTGCTCTACAGCAACGGCGCCGACCTGGCCGACCCGTCGGCCAAGAAGATCACGATCAGCGACGGCGCCGCCGTGACGGCCCTCACCACCGCGAAGAAGATCAACGATGAGGCCTCGATGAAGGTCGACTTCGCGAACGCCTACCAGAACATGCAGACCGCCTTCAAGAGCGGCAAGGTCGCCATGCTGGTCCAGGGCCCTTGGTCGGTCGGCGACGACCTGTCCGGCACGGCGTTCAAGGGTGACGAGGGCAACCTCGGCTTCGCGCCCGTCCCGGCCGGTGCCGGCGGCAAGGCCCAGGCCCCGACCGGCGGCCACAACCTCACCGTCTACCGGGGCTCTTCGAACCTGGACGCCGGCTACCTGTTCACACAGTTCATGACGTCCACCGAGAGCCAGGTGACCATCGCCAAGGGGACCGTCACCCTGCCGACCCGCAAGTCGGCATACACCAGCGAGGTCACCGCGAACTCCAAGATCGCCGGCTTCAAGCCGATCCTGGAGAACACCGCGCGCGCTCGTGTGGCTCTGCCGCAGGTCGGTTCGCTCTTCACCCCGCTCGCCCAGAACTACGTGAAGATCCTTCAGGGCGACGAGCCGGTCAAGGCCGGTCTCGACGCCACGGCCGAGGAGTTCCAGAAGCTCCTGCCCGGCTACTCCATCGGCTGACCCGGCGCTCAGCAGTATCCGACAGGTAACCCAAGGACACGCAGCCCCGGGGAACACCTCCCCGCTGCCGCCCCGACCGGGGCTCCCCGGGGCTGCGGTACCACCCGACTTCGTCCGCGAAAGAGCCGATGAGTATGACGACCGCAGCGAGCACCGGAAAGACCGACGAGACAGCGCGCGGGGCCAGGCCCCCACGCCCCGCACGTGTGACGGCGCTCAGGCGATCACTGGAGAAGTACTGGTACGCCTGGGCCATGGTGGCACCGGTCGCCATCGTCATCACGGTGCTGGTGCTGTATCCGCTGGGATACGGCATCTACCAGTCGTTGACGAACGCGAACGAGTCGAACGTCGCCACCACCATCGGCGCCTTCCACCGCCCGGCGACCTACGACTTCGTCGGCCTCGACAACTACTGGCACGTCCTTTCGGGCGCGGACGGCGACTTCTACCCACGCCTGGTGTGGACGGTCGTGTGGACCGTGTCCTGCGTCGTGCTGCAGGTCGGCCTCGGCATGGCGCTCGCGGTGCTGCTCAACCGCAAGATGCGTCTGCGGGGCTTCTACCGGGCGATGCTGATCCTGCCGTGGGCCGTCCCGTCGTTCATCGGCGTATTCGCCTGGCGGCTGATGCTCAATTCCCAGTACGGCGTCTTCAACGACGTCATCCAGGCATTCGGACTGCCGGCGCAGAACTGGCTCGGTACCCCGCTGGCCCAGAAGGTCGCCGTCATCATGGTGAACGTCTGGATCGGCATCCCGTTCAACATGGTCGCCCTGCTCGGCGGGCTCCAGTCCATACCCAGGGAACTCTACGAGGCGGCCGAGATGGACGGCGCCTCGCCCTGGCAGCGCTTCGTCAACATCACCCTGCCCGGCCTGCGGCCGGTGTCGAACACCGTGATCCTGCTGGGCTGCATCTGGACGTTCAACATGTTCAACGTCATCTACCTGCTGCTGGGCAACAACACCACCGGCGACACCGACATCCTCGTCACCTTCGCCTTCCACAAGGCCTTCAACGGCATCTCGGACTACGCGGGAGCTTCGACCTACGGGATCATCATCCTCGCGCTCCTGCTGGCCTTCTCGACCTTCTACCGCCGCAGCACCCTCAAGTCCGAGCAGGCGTAAGGAGCCATCGTCATGACCGCAGCAACGCACGAAACCGGCACCGCCCACACCCCTGCCGCCGGCGCCGCTCGCCCCTCCCCCGCGCCGCCGCGCCCCCGCGTCCGCGGCCGGGAGGAGCGCGGCGTCCTCGCCTCCATCGGTCTGCACTGCACCTTGGTCATCGCCACCCTGATCGCCGCCTTCCCCGTGGTGTGGATCCTGTTCATCTCACTGGGGCCGGCGAACGCCTGGCAGCAGCCGAGCGAAGTGCTGAAGAGCCTCAGCCTCCACAACTACAGTGATGTGCTGTCCCACTCGGACCTGCCGAAGTGGTTCCTGAACACGGTCATCGTCGCGGGCGGCACCACCGCGCTCGGTGTCTTCCTCGCCGCGACCGCCGGCTACGCGGTCTCCCGGATGAAGTTCCCCGGCAGCAGGCAACTGATGTGGACGTTCCTGGTCACCCAGATGTTCCCCAGCATCGTGCTGATCGTCCCGCTGTACCTGTTGATGGCCCAGCTGAACCTGCTGGACAACTACCTCGGCCTGATCCTGGCCTACGCCACGACCGCCGTGCCGTTCTGCGCCTGGATGATGAAGGGGTACTTCGACACCATCCCCCAGGAGATCGACGAGGCGGGCCGGGTGGACGGTCTCACCCCGTTCGGCACCTTCTGGCGGCTGATCGTACCGCTGGCCCGGCCCGGTCTCGCGGTGACCGCCTTCTACAGCTTCCTCACCGCCTGGGGCGAGGTCGCCTACGCCACCCAGTTCATGCAGTCCGACCACTACACGCTCGCCGTCGGAATCCGCACCTTCGCGCAGGACCAGCGACCGGACTGGGCATGGACCTCCGCCACCGCGATCATCATCACCATTCCGGCGGCCCTGGTGTTCATGCTCGTGCAGCGCAGCCTGGTCTCCGGGCTGACGGCCGGCGGAACCAAGTCGTGACCGCCGCTCCTCTCCGGGCGGGAACCCCGCCCGGTCCCGTCTCCTTAGCGAGCGCCTCCGTCGTTCCCACCGCATCCCTGAGGGAATCCATGACCCAGCACGTCACCGATGCAGCCCCCATCGACGCCTCCTCAGCCGCCTTCGGGCGCCGGAAGTGGTGGCGCGACGCGGTCATCTACCAGGTCTACCCGCGCAGCTTCGCCGACGGCAACGGCGACGGCATGGGCGACCTGCCCGGCATCCGGGCCCGGCTGCCCTACCTGAAGAGTCTCGGTGTGGACGCCGTGTGGCTCTCGCCGTTCTACGCGTCCCCGCAGGCGGACGCGGGCTACGACGTCGCCGACTACCGGGCCGTCGACCCGATGTTCGGCACCCTCACGGACGCCGACGACCTGGTCCGCGACGCGCACGCGCTGGGCCTGAGGATCATCATCGACCTCGTGCCGAACCACTGCTCCGACCAGCACGAGTGGTTCAAACAGGCACTGCGGGAGGGACCCGGCTCGCCACTGCGGGAACGCTTCCACTTCCGTCCCGGCACGGGGAAGAACGGCGAGCTGCCGCCCAACGACTGGGAGTCGATCTTCGGCGGCCCGGCCTGGACCCGGGTCACGGACGGCGAGTGGTATCTGCACCTGTTCGCGCCGGAACAGCCCGACTTCAACTGGGACCACCCGGCCGTGCACGACGAGTTCCGCTCCATCCTGCGCTTCTGGCTGGACCTGGGCATCGACGGCTTCCGCATCGATGTCGCCCACGGCCTGGTCAAAGCGGCCGGCCTGCCGGACGTCGGACACGACAACCAGGTCGGACTGCTCGGCACGCGAACCGTGCCGTACTTCGACCAGGACGGCGTGCACACGATCTACCGCGGCTGGCGGCGGATCCTCGACGAGTACCAGGGCGAGAGGATCGCGGTCGCAGAGGCATGGACGCCGACCGTTGAACGCAGCGCCCGGTACATCCGGCCCGACGAACTCCACCAGGCCTTCAACTTCGCGTACCTGGGCGCTGCTTGGGATGCCGTCGAGTTGCGCGACGTCATCGACCGCTCCCTCGGCGCCGTGAACGCCGTGCACGCGCCCGCCACCTGGGTTCTGTCCAACCACGACGTGGTCCGGCACGCCACGCGCCTGTCGGACGGGGACGACTCGCGTGGTCTGCGCCGGGCCCGGGCGGCGACCCTGCTGATGCTGGCGCTGCCCGGCTCGGCATACCTCTACCAGGGAGAGGAACTCGGCCTGCCCGAGGTCGTCGACCTGCCCGACGAGGTCCGCCAGGATCCTGCCTTCTTCCGCAGCTCGGGCCAGGACGGCACCCGCGACGGCTGCCGCGTGCCGATTCCGTGGGCCGGTGATGTGCCGCCGTTCGGCTTCGGTCCCCGTGAGGGCGGGCCGAGCTGGCTGCCGCAGCCCCACGGCTGGAAGCACCTGAGCGTGGCGGCACAGGACGGCGACCCGGCCTCGACCCTCGAGTTCTACCGCAGCGCGCTCGCCGTCCGCCGCGACCACCCGGCGCTGGGCGCCGGCCGCCAGATCACCTGGCTGGACAGCCCCGGGGGCGTACTGGCCTTCCGCCGCGACACCGCCGACGGCTCCTTCGTCTGCACGGTCAACCTCACCACCGCGCCGGTCACGCTGGCCACTCCCGGCATCTTGCTGTTGGCCAGCGCTGTCGTCGAGCCGGATGCCCGTACCACGGAACTGCCCGGGGACTGCGCCGCCTGGTGGGCAGTCTGACATGCGACCGGTACAGTCCTTTCCTGTGACCATACGGCTGGCCGACATCGCTGCGCAGGCGGGAGTGAGCGAGGCCACCGTCAGCCGCGTACTCAACGGGAAGCCCACCGTCGCCGCCACCACCCGTCAGTCCGTGCTCGCCGCGCTGGACGTGCTCGGCTATGAGCGTCCACTGCGGCTGCGGCAGCGCAGCGAGGGCCTGGTGGGGCTGATCACGCCGGAGCTGGAGAACCCGATATTCCCGGCCCTGGCCCAGGTCATCGGCCAGGCGCTGACCCGTCAGGGCTACACACCGGTGCTCGCCACGCAGACCCCCGGTGGCTCCACGGAGGACGAGCTGACCGAGATGCTGGTGGACCGCGAGGTCGCGGGCATCATCTACGTCTCCGGCCTCCACGCGGACACCAGTGCCGATATGGAGCGTTACGAGCGCCTGCGTATCCAGGGAGTGCCGTTCGTCCTGGTCGACGGCTTCTCCCCGAAGGTGCAGGCGCCGTTCATCTCGCCGGACGACCGGGCGGCGATGATGCTCGCGGTGACGCACCTGGTGTCCTTGGGGCACACCCGGATCGGACTGGCGCTCGGGCCGAAGCGGTTCGTGCCGGTGCAGCGCAAGATGGAGGGCTTCGTGCGCGCGATGCAGGACCAGGTGGGCCTGCCTTCGGACGTCATCGAATCCCAGCTGATCCAGCACTCCCTCTACACCCTCGAGGGCGGTCAGGCCGCCGCGGCGGCGCTCATCGGGCGGGAGTGCACGGCGATCGTGTGTGCCAGCGACATGATGGCGCTCGGTGCGATACGGGCGGCCCGGCAGCGCGGCCTGGAAGTCCCGCAGGGCTTCTCCGTCGTGGGCTTCGACGACTCTCCGCTGATCGCCTTCACCGACCCGCCGCTGACGACGATCCGCAAACCGGTGCCGGCCATGGGCCAGGCCGCGGTGCGCACCCTGCTGGAGGAGATCGGCGGGACACCGGCGCCGCACAGCGAGTTCGTGTTCATGCCGGAGTTGGTGGTACGCGGCTCCACGGCATCGGCCCCCAGGAACGGCAAGCGGCCCTAGGGATCGTCCGTGGGCGGGCGGGACACCGTCTCACCGGTGGTGGCCGCCGTCCGCCTCCTGGACGACGGCCAGGGACTGCCGCTTCCTGAACTTCGCCTGCGGCCGGACGGGGATGGTGCTCCCCGCCCGGTGCGCTGCTCGACGCGGGTGTGTCGTCTCCCGCTTCCGCCAGGCGCCGCTACTTCAGGTAGGGGCCGTCCGTTCCGATCTTTCCGGGTCCGTCGAGGACGTACACCCGCAGGTTGCCCGTGCCGGGCGCCGCCACGCTCAGGGAACCGTTCGAGACGGACTTGACGTCACCGGTCACGGCGTCCCGGTAGGTGCCGTTCGGGATGCCCGAGTACGTCGCCGAGTCGGTCACGGTGACGAGTGCGAAGCTGTCGGTGCCGCCGCTGGTGTAGCGACGCTTGAACGCCATGCTTCCCGAGATGCCCTCCGTGGAGTACTGGCCCATCTGGAGTGCCGGGACCGCCCGGCGGATCTGGTTCAGCCGTTGCAGATGCTTCACCAGCGGCTGGGCCAGCGTGGTGGCGACCTGGCCGCCGGCGGACGCCACCGTACCGAAGTCGGACGCCGTGACCGACCCGGCCAGGTGGTCGCCGTAGTACGCGCGTCCGGTCGTGGCGAGGGGACAGGTCGAGCCGCAGTCGATGCGCTGTCCCTTCTGGAACTCGATCTCCGAGCCGTAGTACAGCGTCGGGATGCCACGGAAGGTCCACATCAGCGACATGTTCTCGGCCCAGGCGTCGGTGCCTCCGCTGTAGCGGGTGCTCGACTTGTTGGGGCCGTAGTCGTGGCTGTCGACATAGACGACGTTGTAGGTGGCGTCGTTGACGCTGTCGTCGGAGTCCTTGCCGTTGCTGTAGGCGTTCTGCGCATCGCTGAAGTTCATGTGCATGCGCATGTCGATGATGTTCATCCCGGAGAACTTGCTGTGGTCCGGAGCGTGGTAGGTGTTGCCGTTCAGGAAGGCGTTGGTGGAGGTCGGCTGGTTGCCCGTGCCGAGGTTGTTCTCGTAGTCGTACTGCTCGATGGCCGCCTTCTCGTCGTCGGCGCTGTACTCCTTGCGTTCCTTCCACGTGTAGAACTGGGCGGAGTGGTTCACGGAGCCGCGGTTCCACTTGTCGTTGACGAAGGCCGCGACCTCGCCGAAGACGAAGAAGTTGCGTGCCGCGTAGGCGCCGAACTGCTGGGTGACGCGCTCCTGGATCGCGGGCAGAAAGCGGCGGTTCCAGGTGACCCGCGGGATGTGGACGGCCGTGTCGACGCGAAAGCCGTCCACGCCCATGTCGATGTACTTGTTGTACGCCCCGATCAGGTAGTTCTGCACCTGGGTGTTCTCCGTGTCGAAGTCGGCCAGGTCCTCGTGCAGCCAGCAGGACCGGGAGTCCTCACCCTCCCAGTTGCCGATCCAGCACTGGTGGTAGTAGGCCTTGGGGAACATGCCGGACGTGGGGCTGGGCCACTGGCAGTTGTAGACGGTGTAGCCCTCGGCACTCTTGCCGCCGGTGGGCTTGCCCCAGTTGAGGCATGTGTTGCCGGCCGGTTCGGCGGTGGACCACAGATCGCCGTTGTAGTACGACTTGCCGGACTTGGTCTCGACGGCGAGGCCGTCGTACTCGAAGCCCTCGTTCTTCTCGTCGTAGTACCAGCTCCACTCGCTGTCCCGGGTGCCGTACACGGTCGGGGTGAACAGGCCCTTGGCCCCCCAGCGTGAGCTGTGGTTGTAGACGACGTCCTGGTAGATCTTCATGCCCTTGGCGTGCGCCGCGTTGATCAGGTCCTGGTAGGAGGCACCGGTCGACTCCAGGCGGGCGTCGACCTTGTAGAAGTCGTAGCCGTGGTAGCCGTGGTAGTCGTAGTCCGAGCGGTTGAGGACGACCGGCGTGATCCAGACCGCCGAGAAGCCGAGCGCCTTGATGTAGTCGAGGCGCTCGACGAGGCCCTTGAAGTCGCCGCGGAACATCGGGTCGTTGTTCGCGGCGTTGCCGGACTTGACGTGTTGACTGCCGCCGCGGTTGTTCGACGTGTCGCCGTCGTAGAAGCGGGCGGTCATGACGAAGTAGATCGGGTCCTTGCGCGGATCGGTGCCCAGCGGGGTGCCGGCGGCAGGGGTGGCCGGCTTCTTCCCGGTGGTCGCCGTGGCCGCGGTGGAGGCGGCTGAGGCGTTACCGGCCGCGTCCAGGGCCTTCACCGTGTAGCTGTAGGCGGTGTCCTCCTCCAGGCCCGTGTCGGAGAAGACGGTGGAGGTGACGTCGACGACCGAGGTGCCGGTGCTGCCGCCGGTACGGGAGACCTGGTACTTGGTCACGCCGGTGTCGTCGGTGGCGGCGTCCCAGGACACCACGACGGAGGTGTTCGTCGCGCTCGCGCGGACGTTGGCCGGAACACTGGGCGCCTTGGTGTCGGGTTCCTCGGCGGCGCACGGGTCCTTCGCGTTCGCGGTGACGGTGTTGTTCTTCACCGTGCTCGTGCCGGACGCGATGGTGTAGTCGGCGCCGTTGTTGTTGTCCCAGACGCCGTTTCCGTTGTTGAAAGCGGCTTTCAGCGAGGTGGCGGAGCCGATGTCGACCGTCTTCTTCCACCAGCCGGTGCAGGCGGCCTCCATGCCCACGCCCGGCACGGCGGTCCAGGATCCGCCGGCGGGGGCGTAGTGCAGGTTCGCGGTGGTCCAGCCGAGGGTCTGGGTCGAGTAGTAGACGGTCGCCTCGTTGCCGGTCCCCTCGCCGGAGTCGGCGCACGGGTCGCTGTGCGCCACCACACCGTCCTTGACGGTGATGTTCCCTGTGCCCAGGGCGTAGTTCCGACCGGCGTTGTTGTCCCAGACCCCGCTTCCGTTGTTGAAGGTGGCCTGGAGCCCCGCGGCGGAGCCCAGGTCGACCGTCAGCTTCACCCAGTCCGTGCACGCGGCTTCCATGTGCGTGCCGGGCACGGTGGTCCACGAACCGCCGTCCGGGGCGTAGTGGAGGTAGTAGTCGGACCAGTTCTTGGTCTTGGTGTAGTAGAAGACGGTGGCCGAGGTGGCGGTGGCCGAGCCGGTGGCGGACACCGAGGCGGCGACCGCGGGCGCGGTGGGGGTGATGGTGATCGGCAGGACGAGTGTCCCTGCGGCGATAGCTCCGGCCACCCAGCGGTGGGCGAGGGAGCGGCGGCGTCTCATGCGCGTCTCCAGGATCCGGTGGGAAGGGTGCCATGGGGCGGGCGCCGGCGGAGGCCTTGACGCGCCTCGAGACCTCCAGCGCCCGCGTGCGGCATCGCCTCTCTGAATTTCTCAGCAGTTCGCCGGTGTCACGACGTACTCGCCGTGGGCCGGCCCGCGTAGGCGCGGATGATCGAGGCCCGCGACAGGGGGCCTCGATCTCGAGGCGTGGCCCGCGCCCACGACGGGGCGGGCAGGGACCGCCCGGCGCGCTGGGCGGAGCCGGGGCCGGGCGGTCGGTCGGGCAGTAGTGGTCAGCTGCGCCAGGTGTCGGTCAGGGTGACCAGGCCGCTGGAACCGACTGTGGCGGTGCGGTTGGCGCCGCTCTCCCAGGTGACGTTGCCGCTTGCGTCCTTGCGGATGTACTTGTACTCGAAGGACGTGCCTGCGGGCAGGGACACGTCAAGTTTCCAGACCGGGTAGCTCGCCGAGTCCAGCTTGAGAGCGTTGCCGGTGTTCCAGTTGCCGAGGGTCCAGTTGTTGCCGACGACATAGATGTTCTCGCCCCACTGAGTGGTGGCGTTGACCTGGAACGACGCTCCGGTCGCGGTGTGGCCTCCACCGCCCGAGCCGCCCCCGCAGGTCTTTGCTCCGCCATGCAGGGCCAAGGCCGTATTGGCGCCGAGGGTGGCGGTGAACTGGCCGGAGGCGTTCACGGTGACGCCCGTGCCGCTCTGCACGTCGCAGTAGTCACCCGCCGGCAACGAGGTCTGGAACGTGCGTGTCAGCGACGAGCCTTCGTGGTTGAGGGCCACATATGCCTTGTCACCGCGGCCGAAGGCGATCTGGTTGTTCCCGTTGTCCCACCAGTTGGTCACGGCGGTGCCGGCAGCCGTGTTGCGGAACCCGACCATGCTCGCGATCTCGCGCCAGGCGTGCTGGCACTTCCACCCGTCGGAGTAGCAGGCGTTCACCTGACCGTTGTTGGGACCGCCCGCGTTGGTGTCGCTGAACTCGTAGCCGGAGTGCACGTCGGGCGAGCCGTAGGGCCACGCCAGCATGAAGACGTTGGCGAGGGTGAAGTTGGCGCCGTCCTTGTAGGTGAGGGAGCCGCCGTTGCGCTCGGTGTCGTGATTGGTGACGAACACCGAGGCCTTGCTGCTGGAGACGTAGCCCCAGGCCTCGCCGAAGTTCTTGAGAGAGGCGAGCTTCTCGTTGTTGAAGACTCGCTTGAGGTCAGAGGCGTAGTGGAACTCCTGCACATCGCCGGTGCTGTAGTACTCGCCGGGCTGCACCGCCTCTCCCGAGGCCCCGATCGTCTCCTGCTTCCAGTAGACGCCGGTGTCGGTGAGTCGGGACTTGATGTTCGCGAGGTCGTCCTCGGCGATGTGCTTGGCCGCGTCGACGCGGAAGCCGTCGGCGCCGAGGGAGAGCAGGTCGTTCATGTAGCCGGCGATCGTCTTGCGAACGTACTCCTCGCCGGTGTCGAGGTCGGGCAGGCCACCCATCTCGCAGTGCTGGACATTCCAGCGGTCCGCGTAGTTGCTGATGCTCGAGGTGCAGTCGTCCAGGTCGGAGGACGAGTACGTACCGGGATAGTCGTACTTACTGAACGACGACCCGGCGGTGCCCGCGCCCGAGGCGTTCGCCATGTGGTTGATCACGGTGTCGACGACCACCTTGACGCCCGCGGCGTGGCAGGTGTCCACCATGCTCTTGAAGGCGGAGCGGTCGCCCAGCTTGGTGCCGATCTTGTAGCTGACGGGCTGGTAGGCCGTCCACCAGGAGCTTCCCTGGATGTGCTCGTTCGGCGGGGATACCTGGACGTAGCCGTACCCGTCGGGGCCCAGCTCGTCCGTGCAGGCCTTGGCGACGGAGGCGAAGTTCCACTCGAACATCACCGCGGTGACGTCCTTGGCGCCGGGCGCACTTGCCTGCGCCGGCGTCGGCGCCGTGACGGCCACAGCGGCTCCCGCCATCAAGGCGAGTGCAGCGGCCACGGTCCTTCTGGCCATGGTGTCTCCATCTATGAAGGTGGGGTGTAGGGGAGCAGCCTCACGTGACGACGCGCCATGCCGAAGAAGGCTCATGCCGCCCCTTGCAGCACGTTGGCAATTGCTGCAAGGGATTGCGGCTGAGACCGTACGGCGCTCAACAACTCCGGTCAACCCCTCGCGCACAAACGGAAGTTCAGCAGGTGAAGAGTGGAGGGCAGCTCTGCAAACCGTTTCGCAAGAAAGTCAGGCGAGAGGGGCCTGCCGACCTGTGTACGGCAGCCCGGCGATGCGATCGACACGTCGAGGGGCGCTCGACCGATGCTCCCGAGTGCCGGCCGCCACCCGCCGGCGGCTACTGACGGTGGTCGCCTCCGGGGCAGGTCGGCTTCCGCGCCGAGGACGGGTCGGTGGCCGGGTCGTTGCGAACCCTGCGCGCACCGCTGGGTCTGGACGCAGGCGGCATGCTGCGGCTGACACAACCCGGCAGCACGGCCTCAGTGGTGGGGCGGTGGCGGACGGGAAGGGCCTTCAGGCCGGGCGGGGCCCAGCTCTGCGGCGGCGTGGCCGAGCAGGGCGCGGGCAGGGCGCGGCCGACGGCGGCCGGCCGGTCAGCCGGTCCTGTCGACCAGGTCCAGGTCCAGGTCCAGGACCGCCGCCCGGTCGGCCAGGGCGTAGGGCGCAGGTTCCCGCGGAGTACGGGGCTCACGTGCACGACCATCGCGAGGTGCGCCTCGCTGCCTCCAGGAGACGCGTCGAGGCCTCAGGAAGGCGCCGGGCGGCCTCCTGAGGCGGGAACGGGCACATGTGAGGGTGCTCGTGGTGGAGCGGAATGAGGGCACCGGCCTCTTTCGAAGGGGTGGCCGCATGGCGTCCGCCCGTGGAAAGACCACAGACCCAAGACTTCGAGCCCCCGACCACCTACGACTCAGCTGCCGACGTTCGCACAGACGGCGTAGGCGTCGAACGCCGCCTGATGGTCCTCGGTGTTCTTGCCGGCCGGGCACTGCACGACGGCGCCATCGAAGTCACCCGCGGCGATGAGGTTGTTGGCATCCACCACCACCTCGTACCCGGTGAAGCCCTGACCGCCGTTCCCGCCGCCGGTGCTGGTCTGCGTGGCGGTCTGGTTGCACGTGAGGCTCTGGTTTCCCTGAACCTTGTTCTTATTGCCCTGCTGCACCGACTGGTTGCAGACGAGGGCCACGGCCGGGCTTACGTTGGGCGCGAGGCTGATGCCGTCCAGGACGGACACGAGCGGCCCCGTCCTGTGCGTTCGCCGTGCCTGCTGCGAACGTGATGGCAGCCAAGGCCGACATGACGACGGCCCCAAGCCGATGTGTGATCTTCAAGGCATTCCCCTCTGCTCAGGTCGGAGGGCAGATCCTCTGCCGCCCGATGAACGATCGGGCAAAGCCGCCTGTCACCGGGGAGAGTCCGTAACTACCCATTCGTACGCGGGTAGCAGGCCGTGCTCGCGGGTCGCCGCCCAGATCGGTCCCTCTTCGATCACACACTTTCCCTACAAGATGATCACCGGTTAGGCTCCCGTGCGCTTATCAGGGGAAGCAACGGGGGTGGGAGATGACCGACAGTGCGGTGCCCGAGAAGGGTCCGAACGCGGCGCTGCAGGCGGTGACGGCGTTCCTGGTGGTCGGCGGCGCACTGGCGGCGGTGTGGGCGACGGAGTTGTTGCCCGACGAGACCTCCGACCCCGGCCCGGCCGCCTGCGAGAAATCACGGGACGCCGTGCCTGCGCGGAAGATTTCTCCGGACCGGCTGTGTGAGGCACTGAACCGGCCGGACCTGCCGGCCTTGCTCGGCACGCCGAGCGAGCAGGTGGACAGTGCTCAGGGCAGCGTGAGCCAGTTCAAGTCCGCACTGGACGGCACCAAGACCGTGGATCCCGAGGCGGAAGTCCAGCTCAAGACGTACTCCGTGAACATCTCGGCGTCCTACGACGGACTCCCCCTCATCGAGACGGCCAGGTTCCTGGACCGCGGCGCCGAATCCCGGAAGATCCTCGGCCACCCGGCAGTGCTCTACTCGGACCACACCCTGGCCCTCACCTTCGACAACGGCAAGGCCACCGCCGGCCAGGGCGGCATCGCCCGCCACCTGCTGGTCTCCAGGGATCCGAAGGACAAGGGCGTCGCGTTCGACATCGCCGTCTGGCGCCAGGACGACGTGGCGCCCGACGACGCGGCCCTGCTTCGCGTCGCCGAGCGGGTCCTGCCGACGATCCCGGGCTGGTCCACCACCTGACGAGCCCCGACGGCACCCGTCGCCAAGGCAACCCGACCGGCCCGGCGATGGGAACATCCTCCCCGCCGTCCTGATCCCCGACGGCGCGGGCAGGCGGGGCGCTCACCTCTGTCGGCGTACCGTCTCCTGCTGCGAGGAGCCGAGGCCGGGCGAGGCAGGCGCGGCGTTGCATCAAGCTGCGTGACCTGGAGGTTTCCCGGATCGGTCTCGGCGCGACGGGCATGTCCCACGGCTGCACCGGCTCCGGCACCGACGAGGCGGAGTCCGTGCGGACCCTGCACCGGGCGCTGGAGCTGGGCGTCACGTTCATCGACGCCGCAGAGAGCCCGTCCTGCGGGAGCGCTTCCGGCGCAACCTGCGTATCGCCGACGAGGTCCGGGCCGTCGCCGCGCAGGCCGCGCTCGCCTGGCTGCTCGCCCAGGGCGACGACATCGCTCCGATCCCGGGCACCAAGCGCGTGCACCGCGTCGAGGAGAACACCGCCTCCGATGCCGTCGAGCTGACCGCCGAGCAGCTGGCACGGCTCAGCAGCCTGCCGCCGGCCGCGGGCGAGACCCACACGGAGGCCGGACGGCGGATGCTCGAACGCTGACCCCGGCCCGCCGACCCGCCACCACGTCCATCCCCTGTTTGGAGCCCCCCTCCCCTGCGTGCAGCAGTGATGTCCGGAGCCGGAGACGTCCGCGTCGAGGACCGAACCGACCCGAAGATCGTTCAGTCCACGGACGCCGTCGTCCGCACCCTCGCCTCCCGCGTGTGCGGCAGCGACCTGTGGCCCTACCAGTCCATGCCCGCCACCGACACCGGCCGCCCCATGGGCCACGAATTCCTCGGCATCGTCGAGGAGACCGGCGCCGAGGTGACCGGACTGAAGGCCGGCGACCTGGTCGTCGCCCCATTCACCTACAGCGACGACACCTGCGACTCCTGCCAAAGGGGCCTGCAGATGTCCTCCCGCAACGGCGGACGGTACGGCTTCGACGGTGTCGACGGCGGCCAGGGCGAGGCGGTGCGCGTCCCGTACGCCGAGGGAACCCTGGTCAAGCTGCCGGTCGCCGCCGACTCGGAGCTGCTGCCGTCGCTGCTCGCGCTGTCGGACGTGATGACCACCGGCCACGACGGCGCCGTCACCGCCGGTGTGGGGCGCGGGGACACGGTGCTGGTCGTCGGGGACGGCGCGGTCGGACTGTGCGTGGTCATCGCCGCCACACGGCTGGGAGCCGAGCGGATCCTGCTCGCGGGCCGCCCTGCGGCGCGCACCGAGCTGGGCCGCGAATTCGGAGCCACCGACGTCGTCGCCGAGCGCGGCGAGGAAGGCACGGCCCGGGTCCGTGACCTGACCGGCGGCGTGCACAAGGTGATCGAGGCTGTCGGCACCCGGCAGGCACTGGACACCGCCCTGGGCGCAGTCCTGGACGGCGGCACCATCAGCCGCCTCGGTGTCCCGCAGTACGAACAGGGATCGATCGGCCCGGCCGAGTTCATGCGCAACATCACCCTGACCGGCGGCGCCAGCCCCGCCCGCGCCTACATCGGGCAACTGCTGCCCGGCGTCCTGGACGGCTCGATCACCCCCGGCCGCGTCTTCGACCGGGAATTCACCCTCGACCGTGCCCCGGACGCTTACCGGGGCATGGCCGACCGCCCGGTCCTCAAGGCCCTCATCCACCCCTGACCCTCGCACCGGACGAGCGAAGGACCACCGCACATGCATTGCGTCACCCTGAACAACGGCATCGAGATGCCGGTCCTCGGCTTCGGCGTCCGCCAGATCCCCGCCGGGGACGCCGAGCGTTCGACTTCCAGCTCACCGACGCCCGGATGGCCCGGATCGCAACCCTGGACACCGGCGGCTCGCTGTTCTTCGACCATCACGACCCCGAGCCATCCGCGTCCTGCCCACCTGCCTCAGGAACACTGGCTGGGCCCGTGCCGCACGGCCAGCAGGGCCACGTCGTCGTCGTTGTCCGGCGGGCGCGCCCGTGCCAGCAACTCGTCGGTGAAGGATTCCAGGGGGCGATGGGCCAAGGCCGCGGCGTGCCGGCGCAGGCGGTCCAGGCCCTCGTCCAGGGTGTGGCCCGGGGACTCGATCAGGCCGTCGGTGTAGAGGAGCAGGGTTGCCCCGGACGGCAGTTCCGCCGTCGCGTCGGGACGGACCTGCGCGGGTGTGACGCCCAGGAGGATCCCGTGGCCGTCGGTCAGATAGCGGGCCATGCCCTCGCGGGTGACCAGGAGCGGAGGTGGATGGCCCGCGTTGGTCCAGGACAGCTCGCACCGGCCGGCCGCGTTCTCACTCATGCGGGCGAATACCAGCGTGGCCATGGAGACCTCGGCGATGTCCAGGGTCGCCCGGTCGAGCCATTCCACGATCTTGCTCGGAGGCTTCTGCTGGGACACGGCGTACGCCCGGAGCATGTTCCGCAGCTGGGCCATGCCGGCCGCCGCGTCCAGGTCGTGGCCGACGACGTCGCCGATGGCGAGGGCGGTGGCGCCGTCCGGCAGGGTGAACGCGTCGTACCAGTCGCCGCCGACGTGAGAGGCGTCCGGCGCAGGCAGGTAGCGGGCGGTCATGGTGCGGCCGGGCGACCGCGGGAGCCTCGGCAGCAGATGGCGCTGCATGGTCTCGGCGACCTGGCGCTGCCGCTGGTAGAGGCGGGCGTTCTCCAAGGCGAGGCTGGCGCGTCGGGCAATGTCCTCCAGCAGGGCGGTGTCGGTCGCGGTGAACCGGTCGGGCTGGTCGGCGCGGCCGAGGGTGAGGGCACCCATGACGTCGTGCAGGCTGCGGAGGGGGACCATGATTGCCGAGTGCATGCCGGTCGCCTCGAACAGGCGCCGTTGCTCCACCGCGATGCCGGAGTCGGGCGGGCCCTGATAGGTCTCGGGGCCGGCGAAGGAGGACGCGACGCCGCGCAGGGCGCGGGACAGGGGCATCGGGGACTCTTGCGGCACCGGCGGCATGGGGCCCTGGAGGTCCTCCCGGAACTGCAGGGTGCCGCCTTCGGCATGGGCGACGGCGAAGCGCCACACTTCGTCCCGCTCGCCGATCAGGTCGATGACGGCCCAGTCGGCGATACGAGGCACCACGAGGTTGATCAGGCGGCGCAGCGCCTCGTGGATGTCCAGGGTGGAGGTGAGCAAGGTGGTCGTCTCGGCGAGCAGAGCTAGCCGTTCCAGTTCGGAGAGCCGTCCGCCGGCCGGTGGCCGCTGAGCGGGTCGCCCGGGGCGTTCTGCGGGGTGGAAGAGGACGAGCGTGACCGGCGGGCGGCCACCGATGTCACAGGGAGTGGCCAGCCATGCCACCGGCAACAGCGTGCCGTCTCCGCGCTCGAGCCACTCGTCCTCACCCTGCTCCGTGCGCCCGCCGAGGACGCTCTCCCGCATCCGGCACTGGGTTCTCGGCACGGGTTCCCCGCGGCTGGTGCGGTGCAGCAGGTCGTGGGCGTCCCGGCCGACCAGATCAGAGGCGGAGCGGGCCAGCAGTCGTTCGCCGCGCGGGTTGACGGCGACGATCACGCCCTGCTCGTCCGCCAGGTACGCACCCGTGCCGAGGGTGCCGAGGACCTTGACAACCGCTTCCCGCGGACCGTCCGGGCCCATCATCGCTGCCTCCCGTCACCGGAGAAGTCGCCTCGGTCATCCCTGCGATCCGGGTTCCCCCTGGGCCACAGGTGACCCTCGCGGCAAGCAGGAGCATCATCACCCCGGCTGCTGAGCTTGATCCGTCGGGGCGCCGGTGCGCAGGCAGGCACGCGCGTGTTCCGACGCCGGCGTCACCGCCGCGAGCAGGGGGCCGTACGTGTTCGAGTCCGCCCAGAGTCGTGGGTGCACGCTCCAGGAATCGATCCGGTGGGGGTGGGCGGCGGGTCGTCGACGACGGGGTGCAGCGAAATCGGCTTCGCTACGGTGCCGGCCGTGCTGCTGTTGGAGTCGCGACCCGGGACGGCGGGCCGTGACTGGTCGTGGGACCTGTGGGTGGACCGGCCGCAGGACGTACGCGGGACGGCCCTCAAAGGAAGCGGCAGGCGATGCCGGGAGGATCAGGCCACGTTCGCGAGCTTCTGGCGCACGACGATCGCGTTGAGCCGGACCGCGAACGGTGCGGTGTCGGTGAGGCTCAGGGTCTCCACACGGGCCTTGTCGTAGCTGACGGTGACGTCGGCGCAGAAGGCAACGGCGTACAGGTACGGGCCGGCTTCCTCGTCCTGGAGGGCGAAGAACAAATCGCGGTAGTAGCTCGTGTGGTCCGGCTCCTCCTCGTAGTAGGCCAGTCCCGGTTCGCCCTCCTGCGCCGCGAGGCCGGTGAAGGCATCCATGAGGTCGCGCTCGACGGTGTCCCAGAATGACGCCTGAGCCGCCTCGGGCGGGAGCGCCTGGCGGACCGCCTCCTTGAGGGAGAGCGCCATCACCAGGATCGGCGCCTCCTCCCGCAGCCCCCAACCGCGGACCATCTTGACGATGTCACTGTCGGGAAGCAGAGCGGCGGCATCGCGGATGTGACGGAAGTCGTAGTTGACGGTGGCGGGCGCGATCGCTTCCTGGAAGGCACGCCCCAGGGCCTCCGCTTGGGCGAGATGAGCCTCTTCCACCTGGGTGACTGTCCTGAAGCTGGCTGCCAACTCTCCTCCTTCAACATTTTGTTGCACTGGTGAGGCGTCAGTATGCCGTAGCGGTGCGCCACCGCCACCTGTGGGGCGTCTATGCGGCGGGCGCCGTGCGTGGCCGTCGGAAGACGAACCGGCAACGCTGGTCTCGGCATGCGTGGATGAGCCGCTGGGGGCCATGGCCGACCGCTACGCGCCGCCCGCTAGCATCCTGTCGCATGACGAGGCGGGGGCGGCGGCTGGTTGCCGTGGCAGGTGTGACGGTACTGGCGGCGATCTGCGCCTCCGGTCCAGAACGCCCGGAGGTCATCCGCACGGCGTCGGACCTCGGCCCCCTCCCGGCCGACCGCTACGACTTCACGTCGCAGGACTACCAGCGCTCGCAGCGGGCATCGGCGTTGCTGGTCCGTCAGTGCATGGCGGAGCGCGGCCACCCGGACTTCCCGCTCGACCCCCGCTATCCCAGTGACCCCGTCGTCGCCACCGCCGTCGGCACCGACTACGGCGCCCTGGACCTTGCCGCCGCCCGCCACTGGGGCTACGGCTGGGACCCGGCGAAGTCCCTGGCCCTGCGGCCGAAGGGTCGCCGGATGACCTACGCCGAGTATGCGGACCTGCCCGCCTGCAATGCCGAGGCGGGTCGGCGGCTGATGCGCGGCATCGACCTCAAGCGGGACTGGCTCTACGCGAGCACACGGACGATCGAGGTCGACAAGGCGGTCAAGCGCGACCCGCGCCTGCGCGCGGCCTGGGAGGTGTGGTCCCGCTGTGTGGCAGAACAAGGATTCACCCGCTATCCCGACCCCGTCGCGGCGTACACGGACGATGCCTGGCAGCGGAAGAGTGACGGCAACACCCGGCATTCGCAGCGGGAGCGGGCCACCGCCGTCGCGGACGTCACCTGCAAGCGCCGCCACCATACGGCCGAACTCTGGCACGCTGTACGGGCGCAGAAGCAGGCAGTGGACATCACACAGCACCGCGACCGCTACGCCGCCGGGCTGCAGGCGCTGCGGACGTACCGAGCCAACATCGCCGAGGTGCTGCGGAACCTCGGCTAGCTGGGCGCCGGCGCGGCGGGCAGCACTGGGCCGTGCCCGATGGGTGGTCTAATCGCATGGGCGTCGACGCAGCGTGGGGCGATGATGTGCGGGTGTTCTACGAAGACCTCAGCGAGTACACCTACCACGACGTGGACGCGTTCGGGGACAGGGAGTCGTTCCACGAGTTCTGGTACCGCCCGCAGTACATCCGCCTGAACGTCGGATGGCTGGAAGCCGGCAAGCCGTACTCGACAGGGCCTGCTCCCACGGGCTTCGTGGAGAAGTTGCAGGCCATCCAGCAGGTCCAGTGGATGAACGTCTGCCTCGGCGTCCACGAGTGCGACCTGTGTCCTGAGGCGGAGGCCCCGGAAGGGAACGGGGAGATACGGATCCCGGGCGAGTTCGGCATCGCCTACGCCGCCCCGTACCTGATCACGCACTACATCACCGTTCACCGCTACCGGCCGCCTCAGGTTTTCATCGATGCCGTTCTCGCCGTCGATCTCGGCGCGTGGGCTGCCGCACGATGGCCCGACGTGCCATTCCCGTGGGTCCCGGAAGACGCCGAACGCCTGCTGGAGTAGGGGCAGGAAAGAGGTGCCCGGTAGTCCCGGGCACCTCTGACACCGTGTCGGACGCGTAGTTGGTCACATAGACCCGGCTGACGGGCTCGGGGTGAGTGGGATCGGCTACGGCCGGTGCCGTCGACGGTGATGCCGGGCGTGGGGGGCTCGGGGGTGGTGGGGTTCATCGACGGTAGGCCGTGGCGGCGATTGCAGGCAGGAGGGCGAGGGAGAGGATGCCGCCGGTGAGGGCGAGCGTGGGGTAACTGGTGGTGGCGACCATCAGGCCTGAGGTGATGCCGCCGGTGGCTCCGGCGATGGCGATGGAGACATCGACCAGGCCCTGGGTCCTGGCGCGGGTGGCGAGCGGGACGGTGTCAGTGATGATCGCGGTGCCGGAGACGAGGCCGAAGTTCCAGCCGAGGCCGAGCAGGGCGAGGGCGAGCGCGAGCAGGGCGACGGAGTCGTCGGGGGCTGCGGCGGCGAGGATGCCGGCGGCGAGCAGGGTGAGTCCGGAGGTTCCGGCGATCTTCATGCGGCCGTAGCGGTCGACGAGCCAGCCGGTCAGCGGTGAGGGCAGGTACATGGCACCGATGTGGACGGCGATGACGAGGCCGGAGGCGGCGGTGCCGTGGCCGTGGTCGCGCATGTGGACCGGCGTCATGGTCATGATCGCGACCATGACGAGCTGGGTGAGGACCATGACCAGTGCACCGCGGACGACGCCTGCGCGGCCGTCCGTCGTGTCGGCGACCTCGGCGTCGGACGCACGCGTGGTGGGGTCGGCTTCCTTGGCCCGGGCGAGGGCGCGGGCCAGGAGCAGGGGGTCGGGTCGCAGACAGAGGGCGAGGACGAGGGCGGCCAGTGCGTAGGCGGCGCCGGAGAGGAGGAAGGGCCCGGCGAGGTTCGGGATGCCGAGGTGTTCGGCGAAGGTGCCGGTGGGGGCGGCGAGGTTGGGTCCGGCGACGCCGCCGAGGGTGGTGGCGACCAGGACGGTGGAGACGGCCCGTGCGCGGTGGCCGGGTGCGGCGGAGTCGGCTCCGGCGTAGCGGGCCTGGAGGTTGGTGGCGGTGCCGGCGCCGTAGACGAACAGGGCGATGAACAGCAGGACCGGGTTGCTCAGGACGGCGGCGGTGATGACGCCGGCTGAGCCGATGGCGCCGGTGAGGTATCCGATGGCGAGGCCCGGTCGGCGCCCTCGAGCGTGGGAGATGCGGCCGACGACGACGGCGGCCAGCGCGGATCCACCCGTGAACAGGGCGCTGGGCAGCCCGGCGAGACTCGTGGAGCCGAGCATGTCCTGGGCAAGGAGGGCTCCGACCGTGACGCCGGCTGCGAGTCCCGCGCCGCTGAGGACCTGGGAGGCGACCAGGACGCGCAGGATGCGGCGTTGCGCCTGGTCGGGGTCGGATATGTGGACGGTCGTGCCGGCGGATGCGGTGCTGGTCATCTTCTCTCCCGGAGCTGGCGTGGTGGCGCACCGACCCGGGCTCACCTCGGTCGGTTGTGGGCCGGTGGGCGTGGGGTGGTTCGTCAGCCGGCGTCGAGGGCTTGGGCGAGGTCGGCGATGAGGTCGTCGGCGTCTTCGAGGCCGACGGACAGACGGATCACGCTGTCGGCGTTGCCGCGCTCGGCGCTTTCGGCGCGTTCGGCGGGGGCGAGGCCGTGGTGGATGGTGGTGATCGGCTGGGTGATCAGGGATTGGAGGGCGCCGGCCGGGGGCGATGGCGAACAGCCGCAGCCGGTCCACGCCCGCGGCCGTCCGGCCGGCGGTGGCGTCGAGGACGGTCCAGTACCTGCGGCAGGCTGCCGGCTTCGTCGGTGTGCAGGAACGGGCGGTGATGCCGGACTGGGGCAGGTGGTCGCCGAGCGGTGCGAAGGTACCGTCGTAGACCTGGCGCATGTGGAGTGGTGGTGGCGCGGAGCGTGGACGGCGCCTTCGGCGTCACGGTGTTCGCCGGCATGGACGCTGCGGGTGGACAGTGCGTGTTCGGTGGTCCGGGTCATGCCTCTCCTGCTCATCGTCGGCTCCTGCACTTCGGGCCGGCCGGCCCGGTCACTGCGTCGCAGCCGCCCGGATGAGGGACGTTGCCGCTGTCTCGATGTCGCCTTGGGTGGTCCAGCGGCCCAGGGACAGCCGCAAGGCGCCGAGCGCGCGGGCCGGGTCGAGGCCCATGGCGGTCAGTACTGGGGACGGGGTGTGGGCGCCGCTGTGGCAGGCGGAGCCGGTGGAGGCCGCGATCTGGTCGGCGGCGGCGAGGAGTTCGTGACCGAGAACGCCGTCGACGCTGACGTTGAGGGTGTTCGGCAGGCGCTGCTCGTCGGGACCGTTGAGGTGGACGCGGCCGGGCAGCGCTGCGGCCAGCCGCTGGTGGAGGTCGTCGCGCAGGGCCGCGACGCGGGCCGGGGTGCCGGCGGCGAGTTCGGCGGCCGCGAGCCGGGCGGCGGCGCCCAGAGCGACGGCCAGGGCGACGTTCTCGGTGCCTGCGCGGAGGCCGTGTTCCTGGCCGCCGCCGTAGACGACCGGCTCCAGTTTCACGCCGTCTCGCACGTACAGCGCGGCCGTGCCCTTCGGCGCGTACATCTTGTGCCCCACGATCGTGAGCAGGTCGATGCCCAGGGTGTTCACGTCGAGGGGGATCTTCCCCGCCGCTTGGGCGGCGTCGCAGTGGAAGAGCGCTCCGTACTCGTGGGTGAGGCGGGCGAGTTCGGCGACGGGCTGGAGAGCGCCCGTCTCGTTGTTGGCGGCCATCACCGACACCAGCACCGTGTCGTCGGTGATGGCGGCGGCCAGGGCGGCGGGCTCTACGAGTCCGTCCCGGTCGACGGGCAGGACCGTCAGCCGCACGCCGTGCAGCCGTGCCAGCGCGCGGGCGGTCTCCAGCACAGCCGGGTGCTCCGTGGCCTGGGTGATCAGGTGGCGGTGCGTACGGCCGGAGGACAGGGCCGCGCCGCGCAACGCGAGGAGATCCGCTTCGGATCCGGAGGCGGTGAACACGATCTCGTCGGGCTCGGCGCCGATCAGACCGGCCACTTCGGCGCGGGCCTCGGCCAGCGCCTGGCGGGGCAAGTCAGCGTAGGGGTGGCTGCTGGAGGGGTTGCCGAAGAAGTCGGTGAGGTACGGGGCCATCGCCTGCGTGACGCGTGGGTCGACCGGGGTGGTCGCGTTGTAGTCGAGGTAGACCGGCCCGCCGGCCAGTCCCGGGTGCGGCGGGAGGTCGCCGCCCGGGCCCATCACGTCAGCTCCGAGGCGTCGACGGGCAGCTCCGCCAGGCGCCACTCCAGCATGCCGTCGTCGAGACGGATCGCCCGGCGCCCGCGGTCGGTCAGCAGCCGCACCGCGTCGTGGGCGAGGACGCAGTACTCGCCGCGGCAGTAGACGACGATCTCCAGGTCCTCGGGCAGTTCGTTGATCCGCTCGGCCAGTTCCTCGACCGGGATGGAGAGCGCGCCGGGAATGTGCCCGGCCTGGTACTCCCCCACCGGCCGCACGTCGAGCACGACGACGTCCCCGGCGGCGATCCGGGCCCGCAGCTCGTCACGGCTGAGTTCTGGAGCGGTGGCCTCGCCGAGATAGGCGTCACGGGCGGCGGGGACAGCGGCCTGATGGGCTTCGGCGACCTTGCGCAGCAGCGCGAAGAGCTGGGCAACGTCGTCACCGGCGAGCCGGTAGTGGATGCGCACGCCCTCCCGGCGGGTGGCGACGAAACCAGCTTGCTTGAGGGTCTGCAGGTGCGCCGACGCGGTGGTCAGGTTCAGTCCGGCCGCCCTCGCGAGCGCGTCGACGGTGCGCTCGCCCTGAGCCAGCAGATCCAGCAGTTCCAGGCGTTTTCCGCTGGCCAGGGCTTTGCCGCTGGCCGCGAACGCGTCGTACAGCCGCGCTTTCGTCCCGCTCGTCGTGCTCTCCGGCACGGCATCCTCCATAAATCCATGGATTATTGTAAGTGAGCCTGGCGGAGATGACCATCGCAACGGCCTGACGCCGGGCACATCCGGCGATCACGCCGCCGAAGCTCACTTGTCAGAGCATGTGCCGCCGCCGGTCCGTCCCATACCCTCGTGCACGGAGACGCCATGTGATGCCATGTGCGTCCACCATGAGGAGGAGCTGGTGTTCGGAAGAGGCACTCGGTTGCTCGCGGGCGCCATGACCGCGGCCTGCATGATGCTGTTCATCGGCCCCAGCGCACCGAGCAGTGCCCTCATCGCCAAGCCGCTGCCGGTCGACGCCGTCAAGGACGTCGTACCGAACCGGGTCATGACGTGGAACATCTGCAACCCCTGTGGTCGAAGCGGATACAACCTCGGCCGGGCTGCGGAGATCGCCACGTATGCGCCCCAGGTCGTCGGCCTGCAAGAAGCGTGCGTGCGTGACGTCGAGAAGATCCGGGATGATCTGGAGAACTTCTATGGGCTGGTCTACCACGTCGAGTACGGCACGGTTCTCCGAAGCTGGAGCCGCTGCGGGGGATTGCCGTGGCGCCCGGGGGCCTTCGGTCAGGCAATCCTGTCGGCGGCACCGATGACAGACCGCATGGACGTGGAGTACCCCGACGGCGGATCCGAAGACCGTGGGTACATGGCGGTCACCACCATGGTGGGCGGCCGGCCCGTCCGCGTCTTCAACACCCACCTCGCCCAACGACGTCAAGAAGCGATCCGGGCCGACCAGATCGACGTACTCGCCGCAGAAGTCGCCCGGCATGACCGCGCGATCGTCCTCGGCGACTTCAATACCGTGCCGGGCGCTTCCGAACTCGGTGGGATCTGGGCACTGGCCGCGGACACGGACCCCCAGTGCCGCCCCTCGCTCGTCGGCGCCTGCGAGCCGACCACCGACTGGCACAGCAAGTTCGACTACGTCTTTCTGCGGGGCATCGCCCCCCTCTCGCACCGGGTGCATCCCAGCCCGTACTCGGACCACCACCTGTTGCACACCGACCTGGACCCAACCTAAAGGGTGTTACCCAGGCCCGTGATCTGGTCGTCTCCAGCCGCTCACCGCACCCGGGCGGGGAAGAGGTCGCTGAACAGGGCCATGCCGATGCCGCCGCCGTGGGCATTCAGGACCTGGGCAGTCTCGGCGAGAACCCGCTCGCGCCGGTCGGAGGGCAGGACGCGATAGCGCGAGAGCGAGGCCAGAAACCCCACGTAGTGGTCGGTGTCGTAGTACTGATCCTGCCGATACCGCACGGCACGCAGATCCGTGAAGCGGCCGTCGCGGCGGCACTCGTCCTCGGGCCAGCCGGGCTGACCGGCCCAGCTCCCGGGTACCTCGCCGTAGGAGGACGCCGGCTCACTGTGTGGTGCACCGGCAATCCCGTGGCGGCGGTCGGCCTCGGCCAGGGCAGCGTGCACTCCCCGTCGCGGACGCCCTGCGGGTTCAAGAACAAGGCCAGCGCGCCGCCCGGCGCAAGGGCAGCGTGCACCAGGTCCCAACGCCGCTCCGGATCCGTCCAATGCCAGGACGTAGCGGCGAAGACCAGCCCGAAGCCGCGGCCGAACGGCTGCCAGTCCTCGAAAGCGCCGACATGAACCCGCACCCCTGGGTAGTGCTCGGTGTTGCGGCGCAGCACCTCCGCCATACGCGGGTCGGGCTCGAGGCACACCAGCGGCGTGCCCACGGCCGCGAACGGCACCGTCGCCTTGCCGGTCCCCGCTCCGACCTCCACCGCCGTACGGTCGCCCAAGGCCGCGTACGCCAACACCTCCGGAACCAGAGCGTCCGAATATCCCGGGCGAGCGGCATCGTAGAGTTCGGCCACCTCACCGAACACCTGACTGCGTGCCATGTCGACCTCACCCTGCACGGTCATCCGCCTCCCCGATCGGCAAGCGGCCAACGTAGGGGGCCGGCGAAGGCCGCGTCCACCTGCAACATCCCCCGACCACACGTGATCACGAGGTCACACTGGAGTGTTGGGCCGTAATTCAAGGCTGCCGCCACCTCCGCGAGGTGTTTCACCGTGGTCCGCCCACCTCACCTGTCGGTTTGCCGCGGGTGACTTCCTTGATTCCGACGCCGGCCGTCTCCGGCCCATGCCGTGTCGCGACCGCCCTGTCATCGCTGTGTCCGGACGCGCAGGGCCTGGACGGACCAGTCCAACACCGGAGCCAGACTCTCCGGGGCCGGCCAACCGTTGACGACTGCGAGGAGCCGTAGGTACCGCTCCCTGCGGGGGTCGTTCACGCGCGCCAGCCGAGTCGACAGTCGGCGATGAAGTTCTGCGTCGTCGGGGCGGCCGAGGAGGGCCGCGTAGTGCGCCGTGCACGCTGCGACGATCGGATCCGCGTGGGGTGAGGCCGGCTCGATTCCAGCCGTCAGGGCCGGGCCGACCTGGTCACGGACGAACGCGGCGATGTCACGGCGTGGTCCCGTCGAGTCGCTTTGCGTCTGCTCGGCTGCCTGGTCATCGGCCATTCGCCGCATACTGGCGCGGAAATCAGGGTCCAGGGAGAGTTCGGCCAACTCCACCCAGGCGCGCACTTGTTCCGCCTCGGGGTTGTCGGGCAGCTCGGGGGTCATCGAGCGCAGGATCCCCGCGAACGCAGGTGCGGCGTCACGACCACCGAAGACGGCTTCGACGAATTCGCCGATCAGACGTCGGCGTTCGTCCTCGGAGAGCTGGGCCAACTGGTGCATGAGTTCTGTCTCCTCCGGGGTGGACCCGCGCTCGGCGACCGCTGTCAACACCGCGCGCCGCAGGAGCAGGACGCGGATCTGCACCGCCAGCGCTTCGGCGTGCGCCGCGGCGGCCTCCGGAAGCGAGAGTTCCCGGTCCATGATCTTGCGGATCGCAGGAAGGTCGATTCCCAGTTCGCGCAGAGTCCGCACGAGTTCAAGGCGCGCGAGGGCGGCAGTGTCGTAGAGCCGGTAGCCGGCCGGGCTGCGTTCTGTCGGCGCCACGATTCCGCGGTCGGAGTAGAACCGAATGGTCTTGACCGTGAGACCGGTTCGCCGAGCGAGTTCACCGATCGAGTAGAGCGTGTCGCCGTCCATGCCTCCACCTTTGCGTCTCCCCCTACTGGAGACTCAACCCACGATGCCTGCCGGTAGCAACCACCCCCTCGCCCACAAACCTGAAGCGCGTCCACTTCCTGGCCCCAGGAGCGCGTCGTGTCCGGGCACCGCCGTCGCGGTGCGGTGTACTCGACGGGCATGCCCGACCCCGGTGGCGCCCCAACTGCGTTCGGCCGCGAGCGCGAGCATCGCTGGGACCAGGGTCGCGAGCAGCGCCGCGTGCGTGGATGTCCGTCAGACCGGCGGCCACGGTGATCCGCCGGGTGGCGGACAACTGGGTCAAGACCTGATCGCCCTAGCCTCAGTGCGCGAAGTCGGGAGCCTTCTCTGTGGGCAGCGTGCGCATTGATCGAAGCGGTGACAGCAAGTTGGGGAGGACGCTCAGCGTCATACCGGCGGCACCGATCCACAAGGTGCCCGTCGCTCCGAGCGCAGAGCCCGAGGCTCCCCCCAAAAGGCCACCGAGGGGAATGCCACCCCAGGCCACGAACCGAGCCGTTGCACTCATCCGGCCCAGAAGCCGGTCCGGTGTCAGGGCCTGTTGGACGCTTGACTGAGCCACAACGCGGACGACTCCGCCCAGCGAAAGAGCCGCGAGCCCGATCGCAGCCACGTACACGCTCCAGCCTGGTCGCGCCAGCGGCATGAGGGCGGTCAGCGGGCAGGTGACCAGGGAGGCGAGCCACATGACCGGGCCTTGCCCGACCCGTTTCGAGAATGCTGTTGCCGACAGAGCGCCCAGCAAGGCACCACATCCCATTCCTGACAGAATGAGGCCGATACCAGAGGGCTCAAGACCTATCTCCCGCTCAAGGAAGACCAGCAACATGGTCTGATACATGACCAGGAAGAGATTGAATACGGCGTCTCCCAGCATGATGGCACGCAGGGTGGGGTGTGTGAGGACGAACTGCAATCCATCCTTTATTTCGCGTCCCAGCTGCGGACGTTCACTCGATTCCGGCTTGTGTTCGCGTGTGCGGATCGTGCTCGCGAGCAGCCCCGACATAGCCATCCCGACCGAACTCGCCACAAGCGTCGCAGGCGCTCCGACCAGGCCGACCAGCGGCCCTGCCACCGTCGGCCCGCTGATACTGGTCACCGAGCGTATCGCCGACAGTTTTGAGTTCCCCTCCACGAGATTGCCGCGCCCCACCAGGTGTGGAAGACAGCTGACGTACGCGACGTCGAAGAAAACCGTCAACACTCCGTGGGCCAAGGCGACTGCGTAGAGCCACCAGATGGTGAGAAAGTCTCCCCACCACGCCGTTGGTATCGTCAAGAGGACCAGTGCGCGAGCGAGATCAGTGCTGATCATCACCGATCGCTTCCGCATGCGGTCCACCCACGCCCCTGCCGGCAGCCCGACCAAGAGGGATCCTGCCGTAGTCATCGCGGCCAGCAATCCGACCTGGAACTCGTCGGCGTGCAATGCCGTGAGGGCGACCAGAGGCAGCGCCAGAAAAATGATGCGGTCGCCCAGCTGGCCGAGCGCGGTGGCGGCAAACAGTCGCCCGAAGTCTCGATCGCGCAAGAGGCCGAGCCGGAATAACTTTGACATTCGACACCTACAGTAAATTACAGTCGATTACGGTCGAATTTGCGATGACCTTCTGACGACTTCAACGACTACGGACGGTCGACTCCGAACTCGTAGACCACTTCCCGGCACGCGTCCGGAATGACCATGTCAGCCGTTTCCACCGGACGTCCGTTCGTGTCGTAGATTGTCCGCTCGATCTGAAGCACCAGGTCCCCCGCGTTGATCCCCAGGAGATTCGCCTGTGCCTGGGTGGCACGAGCCGGACGTGGCACCTCCACCACACGGGAGACGACCACACCGATGGAGCGCATGCGCTCGACCACACCCTTTCCCGCCAGGGGACCCATCTCGGGAAGCACGATCGGTGTTCCGTCCGTGATAGCCATCGGCTCCCAGGATTCGGACAGCTGGACGGGCTGCCCGTCGGCGAGAAACTCGTAATGCGTAGTGACACAGAGGTCCTGCGGACGGATGGCAAGCCGCTCGGCGACGGCCTCGGGGGCGGGAACGCGCACCTGACTGTGTGCATCCCAGGCGTCGGCCCTGCCCCGCTCCCTCCGGTCCGACCAGGGAAGAGAGCCTTCCCGGCGTTCGCGATGCCGTGAGCGGACCAGCCGCAGGCGCTCACGTGGCGTGCGGACGTAGGTACCCGAGCCGGCGCGTCCTTCGAGAAGACCGTCGATGATCAGACGATCCATGGCCCTTTGCACGACGTTGCGCCCGACCCCGTAGTCCTCGGCGAGCCGTGCCCGGGACGGCAGGCGCTGCCCGACCCCCCACTCCCCCGCGAGAATCCGTGCGCGCAGCGCGTCGGCCACGGCGAGGTACGGAGCCTCTCGGGGCATGGGTGATCCTCCGGTTGTCCTGCTCTGCGGCAGCTGGTCGTTCACAGGGGGCGTTGGCAAGTTACTGCACCCGAGAAAATCTGCTGGAGTAGAAATACGCTGCGCGCTCATGCGCCTGCGCAAAACCGTGGCGCCTGACCGCACAGCTGTCTGTCGGAACTGAAGACGGGGTGGCTCTGCCGGGGCCATCCCCGGACGCGCGGGGAGCACCTGGGCTCCGACGGTCCACCGACCAGGACTCGCCCGGCCGGATGGCGCAGCCGGGCGGCGCGGCGTCCCAAGCGACGAGCGGAAGATCGCCGCGCACGGCCGGTGAGCGGCGAGCAAGGAACTCGACGACGTGGCGCGGGACGTCGAGCGTGGCAGCATTGGTCATCAGCTTGAAGCCACTGGTGGTTATGGACGTGATCTTGTGCAGGATCTCGATTCGGCAGTCGTACTCGTCACGGGTGTCATGGCATCCGGGAAGTCCACCGTCGCACAACTGCTGGCCGAGCGTCTCCCGCGCTCCGTGCACCTGCGCGGCGACGGGTTCCGGCGGATGATCGTGTCCGGTCGTGAGGAGTTCACGCCGCAGCCGACCGCTGAGGCCACGGCGCAGTTGCGACTGCGCTACCGGGCCACAGCGGCAGTAGCAGACCTGTACGCGCAGGCGGGATGGACCGTTGTCGTCCAAGACGTCGTCCTCGGCGGGCACCTCGCCCCCTACCTCGACGCCGTTACGACCAGGCCCCTGTACCTGGTCGTCCTTGCCCCCGCACCCGAAGCGGTCGCGGCACGTGAGGCCGACCGCCCCAAGAACGGCTATAGCGACCCCTGGACAGTCGACATCCTCGACGACGCCCTACGCCAGGGGACCCCGCGCCGCGGGCTGTGGCTGGACACGTCGCACCAGACGCCGGACCAAACCGTGGACCAGATCCTCGCCGGCCTCACCACAGCCCGCATCGCCGGCTGAGACAACCCATAAGAAGATCGCTGAGAATCTCGCGGTGGACCGCCAACGCCGGTTCCCCGGGCCGGGCTTCTGCTGCTCCTCGACTCGACGATCACTTCAGTCGGCTTCCAGAGCATCAGCGCGCCGCGTCAGCTCTGCTGCGATGTCGTCCCAGTCCGGTCCGTGCAGCCACAGGTTTTGCGCAGCCTCACGCAGGATCGCCGGCTCGTCCGGCCGCTGCAGAAGCACGAGACGGTAGGCGAGGTTGCGGATCCACACCGGGAGCCGGCCGTCGACCACGTGCGGGCAAAGCTCACGCAGCATCGAGAGGATCGCGTCCGCATCAGCGAACGTCAGCTCTTCGACGAAATAGTGCTCGCGGTGCTCCTGACCGCACTCCGGCGTCGGACGGTACTCATCCCCGTACAGACACCGGGCGTGCTCGGTCAGCGTGTCGTGCATGCGCTGCAGCCTATGGCGTCATGATGCGCCGGACAGGCCCTGGGAGCGACGGCGGCATGTCACCAAGGGATCGCGTGCGCTCGCGGAAAAGAGATCATGAACCAGACGACCAGGGGGAGAAGAACGAGCAGGACGATCCCTGCCAGGACTTTCGCCCACGCGGCGGTCTTACCTCTGCTCTCGGTCGGCATGGCCATGAACCCCGTCTACGGCGCGATAGATGCTCGAGTGTATGCCCTGGTACCCGAGACGGCAGCGGAGCAGTGACGTCGAGTGGGCGGTGGCCCTGGGAACTGACGGCTCACCAGGCTTCATCGCCGGCCGCGAGCCGGGCTGAGGGCGCGCCTGGAGCGGTGCGGGTCCGATCCGGTCGCCGGCCCCTCCGCGGGCTTCGCCCCCGGTGATGAGGAAGTCATCCGGTTGGCGTAGCGAGGGAACGATTCGACGGGTGACATCGACGGGCAGGCGGCGGATGAGACCTCCACGACCCGTGATCATGGGCGCGCGGCCGGGCGACCGACCTTCCCGGCAGCAGTCTTCCTTTCCCGGCTTTCCCCGGCCCTCCACGAGGAGTTCGTCGTGCGTGTCCGTCCTCTGCTGACCAGTACCTTCACCTCCGCCGCCCTCGCACTCGCCTTCATCGGTGCCGGCGCCGTCACCGCGACCCCGGCGGCCGCCGATCCGTGCGGCTTCTACGAGACCGGATCCGACGCCTTCTACCACCACTGCACCAGCGACGGCTCCAACGTGGTGATCAAGGTCGAGGTGGCCTGGGGGCCGGACTACGAGCGGTGCGTGGGCCCGGGCAGGTCCTGGCTGGGTGGCGCCGACAGGATCCAAGGCGCCCACTACACGGGCCGTACCTGCTGACGGGTATCGCTGCTCACTCCCGTGATCGACCGGGGGCGCCCCCGTCGTCGGGGACGGCCCCGGTCCGCGGCAGTCGCCTGGCAGCAGGCGCCTACTCGAAGAACTTGAGGCTCCAGCCGGTGTCGGTGTTGGGGCCGGGGGCGTTGGCGCGGCTGTAGGTCGTGTTGCCCCACCAGCAGAACGAGCCGGTGTACCAGTACCGGTTCTCCCATGAGTACGGCGTCCCCTTGGGTACCGCGTGGAACATCAGGCGGGACTTCGGGCCGGCGGGCGGGCTGGTGCCGATGTCGCCGTCGAGCAGCACGAAGCTGTGGTGGCCGGGGCCGTCGACGTACAGCGTCGGGTCCCAGCCGGCCATCGCGGTGGCGCGGTTGGAGCCGAAGAGGCAGCCGTTGGACTGGTACCAGTCCCATACGTACGTCGGGTCGCCGCCGGGTCGGAGTCTGAGGTCGGCCAGGCAGTACCGGTCGCTCCAGCTGCCGTTGGCGGAGTACACGATGTGCAGTCGGCCGTTGGGGCCTTGATGGCCTCGGGAGCCTCGTTGATGAACGGGTTGCCGACCACCCGCTCCCGGCTCTCGCGTGGTGGGGAGATGATGTACCGCGCGCCGTCGGCGTGGTCGGGCTGCTCATCCGGGCCATGTAGAGGTTCTGCTCGACGTTGGTGTCGCCGGCCCAGCCGGACCAGACGAACCAGCGCTGCCCGTTGAAGGTGAACAGCGTGCCGTCGATGGCCCACTTGTCGTCCGGGAGGGCCAGCTTCGTCTCGGCGGTGTATCCGCTGTCCGGGCCGGCGGAGCTGATCTCGTACATCCGGTGTGCGGATCCGCGGCCCGCCGAGAAGTAGATGTGGTAGCGGCCGCCGTCCCGCACGATCTCCGGGGCCCAGACCTCGCCGAGGTTGCGGGTGTCCGACCAGACCTGCCGGGCGGGCGCCGAGGCCAGAGCCGCCGTCGACGCGGCCTGCCGCACGGCGATGCCTCCCCCGGTCGACTGCACCGAGAGGTACGTGCCGCCGACGCGGAGCACGCTCGGGTCGGCGGCTCTGAGGCCGGTCTGCTCCGCCTGAGCGGGTTCGGCGGACGACAAGGAGAGCACCGCTGCGAGGACGCCCGACAGCGCGCAGGCGGCGGCACCGGTGAGCCGACGAGCAAGCTTCATGGTCCCGTCCGTGGTCGGCCTCCGCTTCGGCGCCCGGCCGACGGAGGGGATGGCGTCCCGACTTCCACGCCACGCTTTTACATCGATGCAAGAACGTACCCACTCAGCATCGTGAGCAGCCCGGGACATGTCAATGTCAGGGAGCGAAGACATGCCGAACCGCCCGCACGGGCCAGGCCGTTCGCGGGCGCCGTGGCGCCGCGGCCATAGGGATCCGCCTCGCCACTCCCCCACGACGGTTCGGTCCAAGAGCGTGCGCGAGGTCTGGACAGTCGGCGAGCGGCGTGTTGTCATGCCGCTGCGCACAAGATTTCCAACGTTGGAAGAACCGGTTTCTTCGGAATCCGGTTTCCCCTGCCCACCGACGTACCGCCCTGAGCCGAGCAGACGGCATGACGCATCGCCCGGCGCCACTGGCTGCGTCCACCGGCTGCGTCGGGACGCACGCGGCATCCGCCGCGGGCACCCGGACCGACGCAGCCCGACTGGTCCCATCGCCCTCTGCGCAAGGAAGGATCCGATGACAAGCAGAAGGATGACGAGACGGCGTACCCGCCCACGAACGAGGGTGTGGACGCTGCTGACCGCCGCTGTTCTGATGCTGCCCACGAGTGGGCTGCTGTCCACGGCCTCGGCCGCGGAACAGGCCGGCGGCACGGTCTCCCGCGCCGCCGACAAGGCCGCGGTCGAGGTGCACGGCCTGAAGGGCGAGTACTTCAGCATGTCGGCGCCCGGTGCCCGGGACTTCGCCCGACTCGGCGGCACGCTGCTCGATCCGCAGATCAACTTCTCCGGGCTGACCAGCACCTTCCAGGAACTGACCGGCAAGACGGAACACACGACGGCTCGCTGGACCGGCCGTATCGAGGCACCGGCGACCGGTGACTACACCTTCTACGCCATCGGCGACAACGGCTTCCGGCTCTTCATCGACGGCAAGCCGGTCATCGACCACTGGGTGGGCGACTGGGACTCGGAGCAGACCAGCGCCGCGGTCCGGCTCACCGCCGGCGAGAAGCACGACTTCCGCCTGGAGATGTTCCAGGACACCGGCGGGGCCAACATGTTCCTGCGCTGGTCGACCCCGACGATGCCCAAGCAGCTCGTGCCGGAGTCGGCGTTCACACCGCCGGACGGCTTCGAGGTCTACCCGGTCGAGCTGACCGTCCCCGCGGACGGGCGACGGCTGCGGGCCCGGTTCGAGGACCGGGTGAGCGACTACGCGGCGGTCGAGGAGCACCTGAAGATCGAGGCGGACACGACCGCCATGCCGATCACATCGGTCGCGGTCGACCCGGGTGACCGCAACTCCCTGCTCGTCACCCTGGCGGAGCCGGTCCAAAAGGGTCAGCAGGTCCGGGTCACCTACGACGGTGAAGGCGGCCTCAAGGCCGGAACCGAGACCGTTCCGAAGATCGTCCGGTCCGCGCAGAACAGCTCCGGCCACCGGCTCACCACCAAGTGGGGCGACCAGCTCGACAAGAGCCACCCGCTGCCGGAATACCCCCGCCCGCAGCAGGTGCGGGCCACGTGGAAGAACCTCAACGGCCCCTGGCAGTTCAGTGCCGCCCAGGCGGGTGAGCAGCCTCGGTTCGGCAAGGATCTCGACCAGAAGATCATCGTGCCGTTCCCGGTCGAGTCCCAGCTCTCCGGGCTGGAGCGGCACGAGGACCACATGTTCTACCGCAAGCTCGTCGAGGTGCCGAAGAACTGGAAGGTCGGCCGGGACGGCAAGGGCAACCGGCTGAAGCTCAACTTCGGCGCCGTCGACTACCAGGCCCGGGTCTGGGTCAACGGCAAGCAGGTCACCGAACACACCGGCGGCTACACCGGTTTCACCGCCGACATCACCGACGCGCTCAAGGGCACCGGCCCGCAGGAGATCGTGGTCGCGGTCACCGACACCGGCGGCGCGAACCAGCCTATGGGCAAGCAGTCCACCAATCCGGGCGGCATCTTCTACACCCAGTCGTCGGGCATCTGGCAGACGGTGTGGATGGAGCCGGTCGCCGCCGCGTCCATCGATAACGTTGTCAGCACGCCGGACATCGACACGGGCAGCCTGGCGGTGACCGTCGAGTCCGACGACGCCTCTTCGAAGGCCCGGGTCGAGGCGGTCGCCCGTGACGCCCGCGGCAAGGTCGTCGGCACGGTCAGCGGGCCGGCCAACAAGCAACTGCGCCTGCCCGTGGCGAAGCAGCACCTGTGGAGTCCGGACGATCCCTACCTCTACGACCTCGACGTCAAGCTCACCGACGGCAGGTCGAGCGACAAGGTCGGCAGCTACTTCGGCATGCGGAAGGTGGGCATCGAGAAGATCGGGGGCTTCCCGAAGCTGGTGCTCAACGGAAAGCCGATCTTCTCCCTCGCCACCCTGGACCAGGGCTTCTGGCCCGACGGGCTGTACACCGCGCCCAGCGACGAGGCTCTCGCGTTCGATCTGAAGGCGCACAAGAAGCTGGGCTTCAACGCCGTCCGCAAGCACATCAAGGTGGAGTCGCCGCGCTGGTTCTACCACGCGGACCGGCTCGGTCTGCTGGTCTGGCAGGACTTCGTCTCCGGCAACATCACCGACGGGACCGGGCAGAAGGCCTTCGTCGACCAGGGCAGGGAGATGATGCGTCAGCATCACGACTCGCCCTCCGTGATCGGCTGGATCGTCTTCAACGAAGGCTGGGGCGAGTGGGACCGCGAGGCGACCGGCCGTATCGCCGAGTCCGTCAAGGCCACCGACCCCTCCCGTGTCGTCAACGCCCACACCGGTGTCAACTGCTGCAACTCCAAGGGCGACTCCGGCAAGGGCGACATCGTCGACCACCACGACTACGCCAACACCGACCCGGCCTTCCCCGACGGGAACCGGGCCGCCATGGACGGCGAACACGGAGGCTTCACCCTGCGCACCCCGGGCCACATGTGGCCGGGCGCCCCGACGGTGATCTACAGCGGTGTCGCCGACAAGGAGGCACTGACCCGCAAGTACGTCGAGAACACCGAGAAGTACTACCTCGACCAGGCCGGCGCCGAACTCTCCGGTTCGGTGTACACGCAGATCACCGACCTGGAGAACGAACTCAACGGGCTCTACACCTACGACCGCCGGGAGATCAAGGTCGACCCGGTCAAGGTCCGCGAGATCAACGAGAAGGTCATCGCAGCCGGTGCCGCCGCGGGCGAACGGAGCGACCTGCAAGGCGGCGGGCACTGGGCCCTCGACGAGGGTACGGGCAGCACCGCGAAGGACGACGGCCCGAACGGCAGGCCTCTGACCCTCGCCGAGGGCACGACCTGGGCGCCGGGTGTCAGCGGCAGCGCGCTGAAGTTCGACGGTCAGGGACAGTACGCCGAGACCGCCGGCCCGGTGCTCGACACCACCGGCAGCTACTCCGTCTCCGCCTGGGTGACACTCGACTCGCTTCCCGGCAACTACGCCACCGCGGTCAGCCAGGACACCCGGCGCCAGGCCAGCCCGTTCTATCTGCAGTACGGGCACGGCGCGTTCGCCTTCAGCACCCCCGGCGAGAAGCGCGCCCGGGTGGAGGTCACGCCCGAACCGGGCCGCTGGTACCACCTCGTCGGTGTGCGTGACGGTGCCGGCAACGAGATCAGGCTGTATGTCGACGGCGAGTTGGCCGCGACCTCGGCGGGCGGGCCCGCCTACGGGAGCACCGGTTCGCTGGCCGTCGGCCGCGCCCGGTGGGACGGCGTGAACACCGACTTCTGGGACGGCGCGGTGGACGAGGTCCACGCCTACGACAAGGCGCTCACCGCCGAGGAGGTGAGCAGCCTCTACAGCGAGGAGCGGCCGTAGCACGCGGTGACGTCGACGGTCCCGGCGGGAGGGGAAGGACATCCCGCCGGGACCGCGTTCTTGTCCGGGCTCGGTCAGGCCCGGCATCCGGTGGTGAAGCCGCTCACGGTCAGCCCGGCAGAACGCGCTGCGGGCGTCCGTGTACCGGGACAGCCTGCCGTCCGCGAACCACGTCGAGCCGGGCGGGAAGTCGAAGGTTCCGTCGGTGATGCCGTCCCAGCCGTAGCGGAAGTCGAGGTCGATGTAGGTGACGGTGGTGATGACGCCGGACAGGTCGTAGGTGCCGGACATGTCGGGGATCGGTCCCCGGTAGCCGAGCGGCCCGAAGAGCCGCTGGTTCCACAGGGCGCCGCGGACCGGTTCGAGGCCGCTGGTGTCGCCGCCGTCGGCGGTGAAGTTCACTGGGCAAGGTGCCCTCGCCGCCACCGAGTACCTCATCCAGCTCGGGCACCGCCGCATCGCCCACCTCGCCGGCCCCCGCCAGTTGCCGTGCAGCCGCGCCCGCGCGGACGGTTCCGCGCGACGATGGAGGCCGCCGGGTGCCGGTGCCCGAAGGGGCGGTCCGGTACGGACTTCAGCGACACCTCGGGCCACGCCGAGATGGGGGCGCTGCTGGACGAGGCGCGGCGGTCCGGCGGTGCGCTGCCCACGGCCGTCTTCGCCGCAAGCGACCTCCAGGCCTTCGGGGCCTAGGGTGCCCTGCGCGAGCGCGGACTGCGCATCCCGGACGACATCAGCGTGGTCGGTTTCGACGACGTACCGGTGACCCGCTGGAGCGACCCGGCGCTCACCACGGTCCGCCAGCCGCTGCAGGAGACGGCCGCGATGGCGGCCGGCACGCTCCTGCGGCTCATCGACGGGCAGGACGTGAACCCGCCCCGCGTCGAACTCGCCACCCGGCTGGTGGTCCGGGGCAGCACGGCGGCGCCGGTGGAGGCCACGGGCGCCGGGTGAGGCTGCTGCCGCAGTGGTCCGGGCCGTGTGCGCCGGGCAGGCCGGGCCACGGTCGCCGAGCGGTCCCGGCCCGAGTCGTCGGGCAGGCCGGGCCATGGTCGCCGGGTGGCGGGCGCGCCGCCCGGCCCCTCAGGTCACCGCGCGGGGCTCACCACCGATGGCGGGCTTCCCTCGGACCCGGGGGCGGTCCGCTCCGCCCCGTGCGAAGCACCGTCCGCCCGTCCCGGCCCTTCGGTGGTGAAGGCGGTGGCGAGCAGGGCGAGGGCGACCGTGTACGTCATCATGACCAGCACGCCGCGCCCGGTGAAGTCGAGCCCAGCGGCTCCCAGTCCGACGAGCAGGTCGGAGACGAGGAACACCAGCCCGCCCCAGGTCGCCCCGCGCCCCAGCACCCGCACGGTCAGCGCCATGGTGACGAGGGCCGCCGCGTAGACGGCCACCGCGGCCCCGAGGACCGGCCCCAGCGCGGGAGCGAGAGCCGCGACGGCGGCGGCCCACAGGGCGAGGTGGACGGCGCACAGCGGACGGCGGCGGCGCAGGTGGCGCAGGGCGCCCGCGCGGAGGAAGGCCGCCGTCCAGCACAGTTGGGCGCCCAGGAAGAATCCGAGTCCGACGGCGAAGGCCACCCGGCCGGGCAGCATCAGGGCCACGTCCCCGGCCGTGGCGAGGCCGAGACCCGCCAGGACGGGAACGTGCCGCGTGCCGGTCCGGCGCCACAGGTACGCGGCCAGCACGGGCGCCAGCAGAGGCTTGGCGATCCACTCCAGAGGCGGCCATCCGGCCGCCACACCGGCCACGTCGAGAACGGCCAGCGCCGCGAAGGCGACGATCAGCGGCGGCACGTCAGCCCTCCGCCCCGGGCGTCCAGCCGGGCGGCCCGAACAGGTAACCGGCACGGTCCCGCCAGCGCCGGGCCGCGCGGACGTCGCGCCAGGCGGCGGCGAACTCATGGAAGGCGACCCGCACCGGATGGTAGGTGCCGATGTTCTTCGTCAGGCCGTACTCCACGCGCTCGCCCTCGGGTTCGAAGGTACGGAAGAGCCGGTCCCACACGATGAGGATGCCGCCGTAATTGCGGTCCAGGTACACGTAGTTGGAGCCGTGGTGGACGCGGTGGTGGGAGGGCGTGTTGAAGACCCATTCCACCGGCCGCCACAGCTTGTCCACGCGCTCGGTGTGCAGGAAGAACTGGTAGACGAGGCTGACGGCCTGCTGGATGAGGATCATCCACGGCGGGATGCCGAGCAGTGCCAGGGGCAGCCAGAACGGCAGGCCCGTCATCGGCGTCCAGCTCTGGCGCAGGGCGGTGGAGAGGTTGAAGCGGACGCTGGAGTGGTGGACCACATGGCTCGCCCAGAGCACCCGCACCCGGTGGTGGGCGCGGTGGAAGGCGTAGTACGCCAGGTCGTCGGCGAAGAAGAGCAGCACCCACGTCCACGCGGAGGAGGACGACAGGTGCCAGGGGGCGACGGTGAACAGGCCCGCGTACAGCAGGATCGTCGCCGCCTTCCACGGCACCGCGACGACCTGGCTTCCCGCGCCCATCGACATGCTGGTCACGGTGTCGCGCAGTTCGTAGCCGCGTTCGTCGTCGTCGGGAAGGAAGCGGTAGGACAGTGCCTCGACGACGACCAGGAGCACGAACGCCGGTATCGCGTAGACCACGGCCGGGATCATCTCAGCGCACCGCCTTCCGGGGCGTCGCGGGGACGCTGCGGGACAGCAGTTCGCGCGCCAGCCGCTCGGCCGCCTCCGCCTCCCGGGCCTCGATGTGGGCGGCGAGCCGCAGATGCGTCTCGACGTCGAGGAGTTCGGCGGTCCGCAGCTCGTCGGGCACGTCGGCGACCGGGAGCGTACCGTCCAGCAGGCTGTTGAAGGCGAGCAGGTAGGCGACGTTCCCGGAGCCCTCCACGATCAGCCGCCACCAGGCGATGTCCGCCTCGCCCAGTTCGGTCAGGTCGGGCCCGCTGCGCGCATAGTGGCCGGCGGCCTCGACGATCCGTGCGGCGGCGTCCTCGGAGCAGCGCAGCGCGCACAACCGGGCCGCGTCGGCGCCGATGCACGCCCGCATCTCCAGGGCGTCCCTCGCGAGATCCTCCACCGAGGGCCCGCTGTCGGCCGCGGCGATCCCCACCGCGAGGTCGAGCCCGGCACTGCGCCGCCAGTCCAGGACGAGCGTGCGGCCACCGTGGCTGACCTCGACCAGCCGTGCCTGCTGGAGCCGTTTGACCGCTTCCCGGACGGCGTGCCGGTTCACCCCGAACTCGGCGGCCAGTTCCCGTTCGGCGGTGAGCGGTGAGCCGGGCGCCGGCTCCCCGCCGAGGATCCTGTCGCGCAGTACGGCGAAGAGCTGGTCCGAGACCGCCTCACGCCGGATGGGTCGCTGGGTCATGGCGAACAGGGTGGACGGCGACGGCCGACTGGTCAACTGGTTGGACCAGATGGGCAGCCGCCCTTTTGCAGCGCGGCTTCGGGACTCGGTGTGGTCGTCGGTCGTGGTGTCCGCGCATCGGCCGTCGTCGGTACGACGGCCGATGCGCGGACGGGGGTGGGCTGCGGGGCCCCTCACCGCCGCCGCCCACCCGGCATGGGGGCCTAGGTGTCGGTCACGGCGCCCAGGGTGCCTCCACGGCCCAGGTGGTGTCCTCCGTGAAGAGGGCGGGGTTGTCCCAGGTGTGGGTGCCGCCGGGGGTGGCCAGCCACAGCTGGGCGTCGTAGTGGCGCAGGTACTGCTCGGGGAAGTTGTAGGCGGACAGCCGCACTCCCCCGTTCGCGCCCCGGACCGGGCAGAACGTGGCGTCGGCCCGGTACAGGTCGCCGCCGCCCGGTTCCTTGTAGACGCGGAACTCTCGGTGGCGCAGGTACTCGCCGGGGTAGTTGCGCGATTCGAAGGAGTAGCAGGCGCCGTCGGCGAGGCCGGGGACGATCTTCCAGGTGGCGTCGTTCTTCAGCAGGGCGTCGCTGCCGCTGCCGACGACCTCGGTGTGGACGACGCCGTCCTTGTGACGGACGTACCGGTCGGTGTAGCCGGGTGTCGTGACGCGGAGGGACTTGTACTGGTTGCCGGGCAGGGTGAGCGGGGCCGTCGATCCGCGTGAGGCGTCGATGAGGGCGCGGTTGGCGGCCCGGACGCGGGCCTCGTCGACCTTGACGATCTGCCGGTCGTAGGTGAGCAGGCCGTTGGCCTCGTTCTCGACGTCGGTGATCTCGGTGTAGACCGAGGCGGACAGGCCGCGCGGCATGCGCACCTCGCGGATGGCGTCGAGCAGGCCGACGAAGCGGTTGTTCAGGTGGGCGGTGTCCGACTGGTCCTCGTAGCTGAACCCGCCGCCGGGGTACCACTCGTGGCCGGCGACCTTGTAGCCGAGTCCGCCGTACTCGCCGAGCACGGCGGCGCGGGTGGCGCTGGGCACGGTGTTGCCGGGGCCGACGTAGACGTGGTGGTCGACGACGTCGCCGTTGCCGCCGTCCACGGAGCCGCAGCAGTTGACGCCGCTCATGTTGTCGGCCAGGCGGGAGGGGTCGTACGCCTTGACGTGGTCGGCGATGCGGGCCTGGTCGTACTGGCCCCAGCCCTCGTTCTCGTCCACCCACATCACCAGGGACGGCGAGCTGCGGTGCTGGTCGATGACGCGGTCGTACTCGGCCTCCCACTGGGTGCGGGCTGCGGAGTCGGGGGTGCGCAGGTCCATGGCGGGCATGTCCTGCCAGACCAGCAGTCCGAGCCGGTCCGCCCAGTAGAACCAGCGCTGCGGTTCGACCTTGATGTGCTTGCGGACCATGTTGAAGCCGAGGTCCTTGTGCTTCTGCAGGTCGTACCTGAGCGCGGCGTCGGTGGGTGCGGTGTAGATGCCGTCCGGCCAGTAGCCCTGGTCCAGTGTGCCGGTCTGGAAGACGAACTGCCCGTTGAGGACGGGTCGCAGGACGCCGTCGACGCGCGCCAGGCCGATGGAGCGCATGCCGGTGTAGCCGCCCACGGAGTCGACGGCCGTCGTGCCGGAGAGCAGGTCGGCCTTCACGTCGTAGAGGAAGGGGTCGTCGGGGGTCCACAGGTGCGGGCTGGGCACGGACACGGTGAACTCGCCGCCGACCGGTCCGGTGGCGGTGCCCGCCGTGGTGCCCCCGGCGGAGACGGTGACGCGTGCCTGCCGGCCGTTCGTCCCGGCGCCGCGCACGGTGACCTTCAGGCGGTTGTTCGCCGGGTCGGGCACCATGTCGAGGCGGGTGATGTGCGCGGTGGCCGTGGGCTCCAGCCACACCGTCTGCCAGATGCCGGACGCGGCGGTGTAGAAGATGCCGCCCCCGGAGTGCGGGGTGACGTCGTTGATGCGCTGCTTGCCGACGGCCTGGCCGCCGGTCTGGGTGGGGTCCCAGACGGAGACGACGAGGGTGTTGGTGCCGCCGCCCAGCAGGTCGGTGATGTCGTAGGAGAAGGCGTCGTAGCCGCCGCTGTGGACGGCGCCGGCCTGGCGGCCGTTGACCCACACGGTCGTACGCCAGTCGCTGGCACCGAAGTTGAGCTGGACGCGGCGGCCGTTCCAGTCCGAGGGCACGGTGAAGCTGCGTTTGTACCAGAGCTTGTCGTTCTGCGTGATCTTCCGCTGGATGCCGGAGAGCGCGGACTCGGCGACGAAGGGGACCCGGATCTGTTCGGTGAACGACGCGGGCTGGCCGGCGTCCGCGGAGGTGACGGCGAAGTCCCAGATGCCGTTGAGGTTGGCCCAGTCGGGCCGGGTCAGCTGGGGGCGGGGATACTCCGGGAGCGGTTTGTCGGTGGGGACCTGGTTGGTCCAGGGGGTGGTCATGGGCGCCGGCTCGGGGGCCCAGGCCTGCGCGGCGGCGCTCGCGGTGCCGGACGCGGTGAGGGCCGTGCCGCCGAGGAGTGTCAGCGCGGCCAGCGCGGTGGTGGCCCACCGCGCCTGTCGTCTGAACCAGGGAAGCGGTGAACGCAGTGCGGGTGACGGACGCATCGTGGCTCCTTGACTGGTGGGGGTGGGAGACGTGCGTGTGCGAAGGCGGCACGGTCGGCGGGGAATCCCGGTCCGGTCGCCCGGTACCGGATGCGGCGGCCGCGGTCGGAGGAGGCACGGCTGCCGCGTCCGGGGCTCTCACATCAGTTGCCGCCGGCGGCCCAGCCAGGTCTGGGAGACGACGACGACGGCCAGGAAGCCACCGCTGACGACCTGCTGGTAGGAGGAGTCGAGGGAGCCGATCTGGTTGATCACGTTCTGGATCACCTTCAGCAGCAGGACGCCGGCCAGGGATCCGCCGGCGTAGCCGAGTCCACCGGTCAGCAGGGTGCCGCCGATGACGACGGCGGAGATGGCGTCCAGCTCCATGCCGCTGCCGAGGATGGTCACGCCGGAGGCCAGCCAGGCTGCGTTGAGCGCCCCGGCCAGGCCGGCCAGCAGCCCGGACAGGGTGTAGACGAGGATCTTGGTGCGGGCCACCGGGGCACCCATCAGGGCCGCGGCGTCCTCGTTGCCGCCGACCGCGTACACGTGCTGTCCGAACCGGGTGCGGCGCAGCACCAGCGCGCCCACGACGAACAGCGCCAGGGTGATCCACACCGGATTGCCGAGGCCGAGGGTGGTGCCCTGGCCGAGTTCGGCGAGGAAGGAGCCCTTGCCGATCAGGTAGGTGTCGGCGCCCTCGTCGGTGAGGGTCAGCATCAGACCGCGTGCGCCCAGCATGGCTGCCAGGGTCACGATGAAGGGCGCGAGCCGGGAGCGGGCCACCAGCAGGCCGTTGACGACGCCGATCAGCGCGCACACCGCGAGGGGCAGGAGCAGGGCCACCAGCGTGCCGTGGCGTGACCCCCAGGCCGCCAGGACGCCCCCGAGGGCGAACAGGGAGCCGACCGAGAGGTCGATCCCGCCGGTGATGATGACGAAGGTCATGCCGAGGGCGACGATCGCGAGGAACGCCGAACTGGTCGCCATGTTGGTGACGTTGTCCCCGGTGGCGAAGGAGTCGAAGCTGAACGACGCCACCACGGAGACGATCACCAGGACGGCGAGCGCGCCGTGCTGCTGGACGAGGGCGCTGAGCCGCTCGGAGCGGGCGGAGCCCACCGGCTCGGAGCTGCCGGCCGGTGCGCCGCTCGGGCTGGTCGCGGGCGTGTCCGTCTTGGTGGCGGTCATCGCTTCCCCCGTCCCCGTGCCGCGTAGACCGCGGCGACGATCACTATGGCCTGGGCGATCTGGGTCCAGGAGGGCGGCAGATCGTGCTTGATGAGGGTGGCGGTGAGCAGCTGGATGAGGACGGCTCCCGCCACGGTGCCGCCGATGTTGACCCGGCCACCGGTCAGCGGGGTGCCGCCGACGACGACGGCGGTGATGGCGGACAGCTCCATCAGGTTGCCCAGCGAGGTCGGGTCGCTGGCCTGGAGGCGGGCCGTGGCCAGCACCCCGGCCACGGCGGCGAGCAGCGCGGAGACGATGTAGACGACGATGAGCACGCGGCGCACCGGCAGGCCGGCGAGCTGGGCCGCGGGACGGCTGTCGCCGATGGCGAGGAGCTGCCGGCCGAAGGTGGTGCGGCGGACCGTGAAGGCCACCAGGAGGGCCAGGGCGGCGGCGATCAGGATCAGATACGGGACGCCCACGACGTCGCCCGAGCCGAGGGACGCGAGGGAGTCGTTGTGCAGGTCCTTCAGCTGCGGCAGCAGGACCAGGGCGACGCCCCGGCCGCCGACCATGAGGGCCAGGGTGGCCACGATCGGCTGCACGCCGACGAACGCGACCAGCGCCCCGTTGGCCAGTCCCACCGCGGCGGCGAAGAGGGCCACGATCAGCAGCGACGGCAGGAGGCCGTAGCCGAGGTAGAGGGCGGTGACGGAGGCCGCCAGCGCCATCACGGCACCGACCGACAGGTCGACGCCCTCGGTCCCGATGACCAGGGCCATGCCCAGCGCGACGATGACGACGGGGGCGACCTGCACGGCCTGGGTGCGGAAGTTCTCCGCGGACAGGAAGTGCGGGGTGATGGCGATGTTGACGATCAGCAGCAGTGCCACGCCCGCGTAGACGCCGTAGGTCTGCAGCCACTGCAGGACACGGGCCTTGTCCAGCGGGGTGGCGCGCAGGGTGGCTTCAGCCATCGGTGACCGCCTCCCCCACCGCGTCCCGCGCCGGAAAGTCACCGGCGATGGTCCGCATCAGCCTGTCCTCGGTGACCTCGTCGCCGGTCAGCTCGCCGACGACGGCACCGTCCTTCAGTACGACCACGCGGTCGGACCCTTCGATCAGTTCCTCCAGGTCGGAGGAGATGAGCAGGACGCCCAGGCCGTCGGCGGCGAGTTCGTCCACGAGTTTCTGCACCTCGGCCTTGGCGCCGACGTCGATGCCGCGGGTGGGCTCGTCGAGGAGCAGCACCTTGGGGTTCATCGCGAGCCAGCGCGCCAGGAGCACCTTCTGCTGGTTGCCGCCGGAGAGTTCGCCGACCTTCTGCCGCGGCGAGGACGCCTTGATGCGCAGCCGCTCGACGAAGGTGTCGACGATGCTGTCGACGCGGGCCTCGGAGACCAGGCCGAAGCGGGAGAGCCGGGGCAGGACGGCGAGCGCGATGTTCTCCCGGACCGACAGGCCGGGGACGATGCCCTCGCTCTTGCGGTCCTCGGGCAGCAGGCTGATGCCCGCCCGGATGGCGGCGGGGGTCGAGCCGCCGCGCAGCGGGACCCCGGCGACCGTCACGCTGCCCGAACGCAGTGCCAGGGCACCGGAGATGGCCTTCGCCGTCTCGGTGCGGCCGGAGCCGAGCAGCCCGCCCAGTCCTACGACCTCTCCGGGCCGGATGCTGACGGAGACGCCGTGCAGTTTGTGCGGGACCGTCAGTTCCCGTGCGTCGAGGACCGGTTGGGCGTCGGCCGCGTGGTGGTCCCCGGTGAACTTGGTCAGGCCCTCCTTGCGGACCTCGCCCAGTTCCCGGCCGAGCATGGTGGACACCAGCGTGAGGCGGTCGAGGTCGGCGAGGCGGCCGTGGTGGACGCGCCGGCCGTCGCGCAGCACGGTGACCGTGTCGCACACGGCGTACAGCTCGTCGAGGCGGTGGCTCACGTAGACGACCGCGATGCCGTCGTCACGCAGGCGACGGATCACCGAGAAGAGGGTCTCCACCTCGCGTGGTTCGAGGGAGGAGGTCGGCTCGTCCATGATGACGATCCGCGCGTCGGTCGCCACCGCCCGGGCGAGGGCCACCATCTGCTGGGCGCCGACACCGAGGGTGCGCAGCGGCTGCCTGACGTCCACCCGGACGCCGTAGGCGCGCAGTGTCTGCTCGGCCTCCCGGTGCATCCGGCCGAAGTCGAGCAGTCCGAACCGGTTGCGCGGTTCGCGGCCCAGGAAGAGGTTGCGGGCCACGCTCATCAGCGGGATGAGGTTGACCTCCTGGTAGATGGTCGAGATCCCCGCTTTCTGCGCCTCCAGCGGCGTACCGAAGGAGACCGCGCGGCCCTGGAAGGTGATGTCCCCGGCGTCGGGGCGGTGGACGCCGGTCAGCAGTTTGATGAGGGTCGACTTGCCGGCGCCGTTCTCGCCGATCAGGGCGTGGACCTCGCCGGCGTGCAGGGTGAGGTCCACGTCGTCCAGGGCCCGGACGCCGGGGAAGGTCTTGCTCAGTCCGCGGACGGCGAGGACTTCGGCGGGGGGTGCCACCTGTGCCTCCAGGAGAGAAGGGGTCGTGGGAGGACGGCGGGGCCCGGGTGTACGGGCCCCCGGGGGTCAGTACGCCTTGCCGATCTCCTGCTCGGCGTTGGCGGCGTCGTACGCGTTGTCCTGGATGATGACGTCCTGGGGGACTTCCTTGCCCTGGGTGAAGGTGTCGAGCGTCTGGAACGCCAGCGGACCGAACCGGGGGTTGGACTCGATGACACCGCTGATCCAGCCGTCCACGATGCCCTGGACCGCGTTGCGCGTGCCGTCCACGGTGACGATCTTGACGCTGCCGGGCTTCTTGCCCGCTCCCTTCAGCGCGGCGACCGCGCCGAGGCCCATCTCGTCGTTCTCCGCGTAGACGCCCTTGATGCCCGGCTTGGACTGGATCAGCTGCTCGGTGACCTGCTGGCCCTTCTCGCGGGTGAAGTCACCGGTCTGTTCGAAGACCACCTTCAGGTCGGGGGCCCTCTCGGCCATGCGGTCCTTGAAGCCCTTGGTGCGCTCGATGGTGACGTTGTTTCCGGCCGCGCCGAGCAGGATCGCGACCTCGCCCTTGCCACCGGTCGCCTTGATCATCTCGTCGGCGGCGCGCTTGCCCTGCTCGACGAAGTCCGAGGCGATGAAGGAGACGTAGTCCTTGCAGGCCGTGGCGTTGATCTTGCGGTCGATCGTGACGATCGGGACCTTCTTCGCGGCGGCGGCCTGCAGCACCGGGTCCCAGCCGTCGGAGTTGAGCGGTGCGATGACCAGCAGGTCGGCGCCCTTGGCGAGCAGGTCCTGAACGTCGCTGATCTGCTTGGAGAACTGTGACTGGGCGTTGGCCGTCAGCAGTTTGACGCCCCGCTTCTTCGCCTCGTCCTTGATGGACTGCGTCTCGGCGATGCGGAACGGGTTGGCCTCCTTCTCCGACTGGGAGAAGCCGATGGTGGCGCCCTTGAGGTCGAGCTTCTTGCCGCCGTAGGCGTCGATGGCGCAGGTCTTGCTGCCCGGCTTCGGCGTGACGGCCTTCTGCTCGCCGCCGGCGGCGGCCGTCGAGGACTGCTGGGTGTCCGACGCGTCGTCCTCCGACTTGGTGCAGGCGGTGGCGGCCAGGGCCACCGCTGCGGCCAGGGCCACGGCCACGGGACGGGCGAGGAGGTGCGGACGGCGAGTGGTGCGCTGCATGGTGACCCCGATCCGGGTGACGCTGAAAGGGAGTTGGGGAGGTGGGTGGCGAGTTCAGACGGTGCTTCTCCCCTGGCGGGAATCGTTGTCAGGCCCGCCGCAGGAAGGTTTTTACATCGTTGGAAGAACGCTGTAAACCCCTTGTGCAACACCTGCGAGCACGACACCGAGGCCGAGGGGTCGAACGGGGAGCGAACGGGGATCGATCCGGGATCACCCAGCCGCCCTCCGGAGGGGCATGCAAGGCGCCGCTCCAGCGGCCGCGACCAGCACCGACAGGCATGTCAGTGGGGCATGGGTGTTCCCGACTGCGACGCCGACCGTCGTCTTCCGGTACGTTGCCGGAGGGACACGGCCGGACGCCGGAACGGGCCGACGCTCTTGACGGACCCTCATGGATAGTCCATTGGGCGGCATCTGACTGCCAGTCCCATGAGAAGAAGTACGGCTGGCCGGACGACTTCGCCATGCCGAACGTACAGCCGAGGCGGACCGTCATCGGTTCGCTGTCGGGAAGGGAGCAATCCGGTGAGCCATGGGACGAGGGCCGCCGGTGCCGGGCGGCGGCGTCAGCGATGCCCGGGCGAGCGGCGTCAGCGGTCCTTCACGCCGCGCCCGCCGGTCCCCGCCCCACCGTGCTCTCCCGCTCGACCAGGCGGTAGTCCGCCCGGATCCGCCGGGGTTCGGGCGGGCTACCGCCGAGCCGTGCGAGCACCGACTCCACCGCGAGCCGGCCGATGGCCTCCTTGTCCGGTGACACGGAAGTGAGGGTCACGACACCGAAACGCCCCTCGACCACGTCGTCGAACCCCACCACCGCGATGTCCTCCGGCACCCGCAGTCCCCGCTCGTGGAGCACCCGCATCGCCCCGATGGCCATCGGGTCGTTGTAGGCGAAGACCGCGTCGGGGCGCCGTCCGGTGTCCAGGATGCGGTTCATGGCCGCCGCGCCGTCGGCGTGCCCCCAGCCGTCGGTGGCGGCGACGAGTCCGTCGTCGGCCGACAGTCCGGCGGAGACCAACTCCTCGCGCCAGCCGCGCACTCGCAGTTGGGCGGGCTCGCTACGGCCGCGCCGGGCGCCGATGAACGCCACCTCCCGGCGGCCCAGGCCGACCAGGTGCCGGACGGCGGCGCGGGCGGCGGCGACGTTGTCGATGGCGATGTGGTCGTACGGAAGGTCGTACTCCCGCTCGCCGAGCAGGACCAGCGGCACGTTCTCCGCCCGGTCGCGCAGGTCCTCGGTCTCCAGCTCGATGGGGCTGAGGATCAGTCCGTCGATGACCCGTGCCCGGAAGCCCTGGCTGACCAGGATCTCCTGTTCTCGGCGCCCTCCGGTGTGGTCCAGGAGCACGATGTAGTCGTGCTCGGCGGCCGTGTCGATGACGGCTGCGGCGAGTTCGGCGAAGTAGGGGTTGCCCAGTTCGGGCAGGGCGAGCGCGATGATGCCGGTGCGCCCCTTGCGCAGGTGCCGGGCGGCCAGGTTGGGCCGGTAGCCGAGCGCGTCGATGGAACGCTGGACCCGTTCACGCATGGCGGGCGTGACGTGCTGGTAGTTGTTCACCACGTTGGAGACGGTCTTGATGGAGACCCCCGCGTGCGCGGCGACGTCTTTCAGGCTGACCCGCACGACGATCCCTTTCCAGAACGGCCCGACTCGGATGGTCGGTGCGGGTCCGGTGTCGTCATCGTGAGCCGATCGCCGAGCCCCAGCGTCGGGGTTTACAACGTTATACATGCGCACTGCCGCACTGACAAGGCGCCGGAAAACGCCTGCCCCGCCGGTCGCCGGTCGGCGTCGGGCGGGCCGGATGAGAGCGCGTTGCGGCTACGGCTGCGGCCGCACCATCGGGATATCGGATTTCGGGCGAGGTGTCACGCGGGCGCCCGTCGCCTGTCTGCCGGTCTGCCGGTCACGACGCCCCCTGGCCGCCCGGTACGCATCCACCTACCAGGGGGGACTGCGCCGGCATCACGCTCGGCACAGCCCCCCCCTCCCCCGATATTCAATGAGGTCCCCGGTTGTGGTCGGGCCTGTGAGAAAGAGACTGCCTTCGGAGGATTCCGGTCGCGATGCCTTTCATGTGTGGCCAAAAGGGTGCGGTGACCAGACGATGGGACGCATGCTGCGCGTCCACTTCACCGAGGCCGACCTGCGTCAGATCTCCGTCGCCCCCGTCCCCAACGCGTTACTGGAAGCCGCGCTCAGCGTGCGCTTCTTACGCACGGGACCGACCGGCATGGTCCGGCCGCGTCCCGGCCTGTCGGAATGGCGAAGAAGGATCATCCGCAGCGTGGTCCCTCGGGCCGGGGTCCTGCTGGACCTGGATCCCCGGGAAGGCGGCTTGCTCGACTTCTTCATCCACCCGTCGACGCCCGAGATCACCGCCGGTGTCGAAGTGGCCGCGAGGACACCGGTCGACGAGTTGGCGGCCGAGATCGCCGTCCTCGACCGCCGTGCACGCGAGAGCCCTCGGTTGCGCGAACTCGCCGAGGGCACCGCCAAGGGCCGGCAGATCCTGGCGCAGGACACACTGCGCTACTTCGGCTCCACCCTCGCCCCGCTGTGGCCGCAGCTGCAGGCCAGCGCGGCCGCCGACCGGGCCCTGCGCGCAGAGACACTTCTGCGGGGCGGCGTCGACGCCATGCTGGCCACCCTCGTCCCCGGCTGGCACTGGCACTCACCGACCTGGATCGTCCCCTCCCCGTGCGACCCCACCGACCTGCACCTGGCCGGCCACGGCCTGATGCTCGTCCCGTCCTACTTCGCCCAGGGCCCGATGTACGGGCGCGTCCCCGGCGAGCCCTGGACCCTGATCTACCCCCTGCACGCCGACGAGCAGCCCACCCATGCCGCCGACACCCTCGGCCCCCTGCTCGGGCGCACCCGCGCCGCCGTCCTGGCCAGCCTCCGGCACCCGGCGACCACCACCGAGACAGCCGACCGGGTCGGCATCTCGCTGCCCTCGGCCAGCCAGCACACCACCGTCCTGCGCAACGCGGGACTCATCACCACCACGCGCACCGGCACCGCGGTCCTCCACACCCTCACCCCGCTCGGAACGGCCCTCCTCCACAGCGACACCGCCACCCCATAGCTCCTACGGGCGGCCTGCCCCGGCCCGGAGGGTGTCCCGGCAGGGCCCCTGAACGTTTTCGGGTCCACCGGCGTCACCTTGGTGACCGACCCGAAGGGGGGCCATCATGATTGCCGGACATTCCCGTGCCCGTGTCCTGTCCGCCGGCGCGCTGATCGCGACCTCGCTGTGCCTGACCACCGCATGTGGTGCGGAGAGTTCGACGTCCTCCCCGAGCGCCGAGGGCAGTGTCCTCAAGGGCGCCGAGGCGCAGGGCACAGCCACCTCCTGGAAGGAGCCTGCCTCGTACGTCTACACGCTGACGTCGACCACGGACGTCCTGGCGGGGACCTTCCGGGTCGAGGTCCGCAAAGGGTCGGTGACGAAGGTGGCCGGGCTCGACGAGGACAGCCGGCGGCAGGTACGGGAACAGCACGTCGAAGTGCCCACCATCGGCGGGCTGTTGAAGCGGCTGGAACAGGCCCGCGGTGACAACGCGGAGACGGCGGAGGCGGAGTACGCGGCGGACGGGCACCCCGTGCGGATCTCACTGGACTGGGACAAGAACGCCATCGACGACGAAGCTCTCTACGTCATCAGCGCCTACGAACCGGCCTCCGCCGGCTAGGGGGTTTCGTTCGGATCAGGTCGGATCAGGCCGCGGCGTCCGGTGCGGTGCATCGCATGGCGGAGGATCACCCGCGTACCGGGCGTACTCGGGTGGTCCGACAACGCGGCGAGGTGCCGTGCCGGGCGTCGCGGACCCGGGCTGATCCGAACGAAGCCCCCTAGGTGCACGGACCACGGGCCGGTCCGGCGGATCATGCCGGACAGGCCCGTGGTCCCGAGGGGGGCTCAGCGCTTGAGGGTGAAGGTGAAGTCGCCGGAGAGCTTGCCGCTCAGCCGGACTGCCGAAACGAGCTTCCCCTCTATGATGAGTCGCTCGACCTCGGCCCGCGAGAGACCGCAACCGTCGGCGATCAGCCGGACCGGCCGGACAGGGATCCGCGCCGCGAAGCGGACCGATACGTCGATCACCTCGCGGTCCAGGTGGTCCGATCCGCCGGTGTCGAGGCGCCAGGCGTTGTCCCAGTCGAGGGCGATGCGATTACGGCGCTGCACGACCGGATCCCGGAGCAGCTCAGCTGCCAGGCCAGGGTCGTTGTCGTGCATCCGGTCCAGCAGCTCAGGTCGTACGGAGCGCACGTTCATCCGCTCCAGGACCGTGAGCTTCGCCGTGTCCCCGCAAGCGGTGCACAGCACGAGGAGCCAGGCGTCGAGGAGCTTGTGGTTTGCGTTGACGCGAAACTTGCCGTTCGCCTGGAAGCGCTCGGTCGCGCACGCGTGGCAGCGGCGGAGAACGGTCGGCAGGCAGGTGGGCATGACCACCCAGTTGTTGAGCACAGAAGTACACCGGTTTCAGTGAGAAGTCCGCAGCAAGAAGCAGCGCGGCGCACATGTGCGACGCGCGACAGATCAGCGCTCGGGAGGTCTCACAGGGTGTACAACGGCATGTCCTTGACTGGGCGACTTGGTTCGGCAGCACGGTAATGGCGCACAGCGGCGCTGCTCCACTGGTTTTCGAGCGCCTCACCGCCAGGTTCCATCCGGCGGATCATGGACGAGGCCGGAGCCGGATCGCGGCGACGGTGACGGTGACGGTGACGTGGAACGGCCCGGCTCGCCCGCTCCAACGCCCGCCCCGCCGACCCGCCTTGGGCAGATGTGGCTTCAGCCGGGCCCATCAGGATGCCCAGGAAGAAGACGGCGTCCCTCCGGTCGGGCCGCCGGGTCCGCCGAGGCGCCTCCACGGTGAGCGATGTCCGGTGACCGGGCGGCAACCGGGCGTGTTCCGTGACCTTGCCCTTCTGCGTGGGCAGCGGGTCGTGCAGCGTGGCAGCCACCAGACATCCGTGTTGCGATGGAAGGACGTGGAAGTCCGGCCCCAGTGCACAACTGTGCGGCCCCTGACGGATGGAGCGATCATGGCACGGAACAAGCCGCTCAAGGCCCGCGACATCATGACGGCGGGCGCGAAGTGCGTCGGTCAGCACGAATCCCTGCAGGACGCAGCGAGGCTGATGCGCGAGATGCAGGTGGGCGCGCTGCCGATCTGCGGTGACGACGACCGGCTGCAGGGCATGATCACCGACCGGGACATCGTCATCCGCTGTGTGGCCGACGGGGACGACCCGGCCCAGGTCGAGTGCGGTTCGCTCGGCGGCGACCTGCACTGGATCGACGCGGACGCGTCGGCGACGGACGCCCTGCATCTCATGGAACAGCACCAGGTGAAGCGGCTGCCGGTGATCGACGTGCAGAACGGCCACCGCCTCTGCGGGATGATCTCGGAGGCCAACCTCGCGCAGAACCTCACCGACAGGCAGATCGCCGAGTTCGCGAGCCGCGTGTACGCGGGCGCCCACTGAGGTACCGCGAACCGGGGTCCACGGAACGTCGGCCTACGGAAACGGAGCGTCGAATCCCCGGTGGACAGTGACCGTGCGGCGCCCGTGCACGAGACGGCGTCTCGCCCCTCAGGGCGCCGACGGTGAGCGCCTCGTCCGCGGTGCCTCCCCGCGATCAGCGCCGACCGGGCCCGGGGACGTCACCGGTGGTTTCCCCGAGCACGGTCAGGCGGCGGCGGTACTCGTCCTCGTCCATCTCGCCTCGGGCGAAGCGTTCGGCGAGAAGCTGCTGGGGAGTGGGTCCGGGCGCCCGGGCGTCGGTACGGTCGCTGCTCCCTGCCGGCTTTGCGAGGGCGCGGTACAGGAGGACGGCCAGTGCGATGATCAGGGCCCAGAAGAGGATCATGCCGACGGACATGGCGAACCAGCCCCAGCCGCCGACGTCGTGGTCGTACCAGAACATCACGGTGACTCATCTCCTCCAGAACTCCAGGCGCCCGGCCCGGTGTCTGTGGCCTTCGAAGCATCCGCTACCCACGCTCGCCCGGGTTGCGGGGCTCGTCATGAGCCGGTGAGGCCAAGGCGAAGGGCCGATGGGTCCCTGTGCCCTGTGGGGGCCCAAGGTCCCTGGGCTGGACCGGGCGGCCCGTGGTGGAAGACCGGTGGCGCGCGCACGCTGGGATCAGGAACACCACGAAGGGAGCCGGAGCGATGACCTCCGCCACCACCACGAACACGGCGCTCCCTGCCGAGCACCGGGAACGGCTGATGTGCCTCGCCCGCGAGGTCTCCTTCGAGGCCGGGACCCGCCTGTTCGAGGAGGGCCGGCGCGCCGACCGCTTCTGGATCGTCCGCACCGGCACGGTCGCCCTGGACCTGCGCGTGCCCGGCCGCCGTCCCGCCGTGATCGAATCCCTCGGGCACGGCCAGCTGGTCGGCTGGTCCTGGCACTTCCCGCCGTACGTCCGGCACCTGGCCGCCGAGGCGACGAGCCCGGTGCGGGCCTGGGAGTTCGACGCCGAGGCGGTCCGGGCGCTGTGCGAGAAGGACGCCGAGTTCGGCCGGGCGATCGCGGTCTGGGTCGGGCGGGTCGTCGTTCAGCGGCTGCACGCCTCCCGGCTCCGCCTGCTCGACCTCTACGCGCCGTACGGCAGCGGGGGCCTGACATGACCGCCGTCTCCCGGCCTCGTCGGCGTTTCGAGGAGGAGGGCTTGGCCGGCGGTCCGCACCGTGTGGGAGACGTGATGACGCGTGCCGTCGTCGCGGTGGGCCGCAAGGCCGTGTTCAAGGACGTCGTCGAACGCATGGAGCAGTGGGAGGTGAGCGCCCTGCCCGTGCTGGAGGGCGACGGCCGGGTGATCGGGGTGGTGTCGGAGGCCGATCTGCTGCACAAGGAAGAGGTCCGTGACAGCGATCCGGACCGGATCCCCCGGACGCTCCGGATGTCCGATCCGGCCAAGGCCGGGGCGGTGTGTGCCGAGGAGTTGATGAGCACCCCGGCCGTCACCGTCCACGCCGATGCCACGCTCGCCGAGGCGGCCCGCATCATGGCGCTGCGCCACGTCAAGCGGCTGCCGGTCGTGAACGCCGAGGGCGTCCTCGAAGGCGTGGTCAGCCGCGGGGATCTGCTGAAGGTGTTCCTGCGCCCGGACGACGACCTCGCCGACGAGATCCGGCGTGACATCGTCGACGTCCTCTTCCCCGCGCCGATCGAGCCCGTGCACATCATGGTCACCGACGGCGTCGCGACCCTGACCGGACGCGTCGAGGACGCCGCCCGGATTCCGCTGGCCGTCCGGCTGGTCCAGGGCGTGGAGGGGGTCGTGGGCGTGGACTGCCGGCTCACCGCGGGCGACGCCGAGTGATCCGTGGGACGCCGAGTGATCCGTGGTCACGGGATCCGTGGTCTCGGGATCAGGCGGGTGGGTCACGTCTGATCAGGCGGGTGCCGGCCGCTGCGGGGCCGACAGGTCGGGGTCGAGGTCCGGGTGGCGGCGCGGTCCGGCCAGGGCGCAGTGGACATCGACGACGCCCGGTACGGCCCGTGCCAGCAGCGTGGCGACCGGTACGAGCGCCGTGTCGTCGACGCGGCCGGTGAGGGTGACGACTCCGTCGTGCACCGCCACGCCCACGGGTGCCATGCACGTGCCGAAGAGGCGTACGACGACCTCCCGCCGTACTTCCTCGGCGATGTCCTCGTCGTCGCGCAGGAAGACCTTCAGCAGGTCGGAGCGGCTGACGATACCCTTCAGCGCCCCGTCGTGGCCGACGACCGGCAGCCGTTTGACCCTGCCGCGGGCCATGAGGCGGGCGGCGTGGGCGAGCGGGGCCTCGGGAGCCACGGTGACGGCCGGGGCGGTCATCAGCTGCTCGGCGGTCACCGCCTCCGCCTTGCGGACGTCGGCGGGGTGCCGTACGCCGCCGTAGTGGCCCAGGTCGCTCTCCCGGTACTCCTCCTTGGGCAGTAGATCGGCCTCCGAGACGACGCCCACGACGTACCCCGCGCCGTCCAGCACCGGAAGGGCGCTGACGCGCCACTCCTGCATGACCTTCACGATGTCCTTGAACGACGCGCCCGTGCGCAGGGCGACGACCGTCCGGGTCATCACGTCGTTCACGGTCGGAGTGCCGTCCATGGCGTCCTCCAGTGGCTCGGATGCCGTGCTTCGACCTCTTCAGGCTGCGGCCACGGACCCGTTCGCGACCATGGGCCGAGTGGCCCGTCCACGGGACCGGGCGGGGCCGGCCGGCGATTTCCGGCCCACTGGCGGCACGGCGTCCACGCCCCGGGGCACGTGAGGGCCGGTCGGCCCGTCCGGCGGGACCGAGAGGGCCTGTCCCGGCGACCGGCTCCGTTCCAGGCTGGGAGGTACGGAGACCGGCGAGCCGAGGAGTGGCGTCATGGTCCGCTCTGTGTACGACTTCCAGGACGGCAGCCGTGACCTGGCCGGTCTGCTCGGCGGCAAGGGCGCGAACCTGGCCGAGATGGCTCGGCTGGGTCTGCCGGTGCCTCCGGGTTTCATCGTCACCACCGAGGCCTGCCGGGCCTTCCTGGCCACCGGTGAGGAGCCGGAAGGCATGTCGGCGGAGGTGTCCCGGCACCTGTCGGCGCTGGAGACGACCGCCGGGCGGCGGCTGGGGCAGGCGGACGGTCCGCTGCTGCTCTCCGTCCGCTCCGGTGCCCGTTTCTCCATGCCCGGCATGGTGGAGACCGTCCTGGACATCGGTCTCGACGACGCCTCCGTGCTCGGCCTCGCCAAGGCGTCCGGCAACGAGCGATTCGCCTGGGATTCGTACCGTCAGCTCGTCCAGATGTTCGGCACCACGGTGATGGGCGTCGACCCCGTCCGGTTCGACGAGGCCATGACCCGGCTGAAGGAGTCCCGCGAAGCCCCCGAAGACCTCCATCTGGACGCGGGCGACCTGGCCTGGCTCGTGGAGACGTACAAGAGGGTGATCCACGACGACACGGGCCGCGCCTTCCCCCAGTCCCCCGCTCAGCAGCTGCGGGAGGCGACTCTCGCCGTGTTCCGGTCCTGGAACACCGAGCGCGCCCGTGTGTACCGGCGGCGCGAGCACATCCCGGACGACCTGGGCACCGCCGTCACCGTGCAGCGCATGGTGTTCGGCAACCTCGGCCCCGACTCCGGCAGCGGCGTCGCCTTCACCCGTGACCCGGCCACCGGCCGCCCCGGTCTGTACGGCGACTACCTGCCGAACGCCCAGGGCGAGGACGTCGTGTCGGGCGCCCGGGACGCCGTGCCGCTGACCGAGCTGAAGCGGCTGGACCCACGCCCGTACCTGCGGCTGCGCGATCACGCGTCCTGGCCGAGGTCGGTGCGGAGACCGGCACCCCCGTCCGCTGCCCCATCGGTACGATGATCGAGCTGCCGCGGACCGCGCTCACGGCCGGCCGGATCGCCGCGGAGGCGGAATTCTTCTCGTTCGGCACCAACGATCTCACCCAGACCACCTGGGGCTTCTCCCGCGACGACGTGGAGGCCGCGTTCTTCTCGGCCTACCTCGACAAGGGCGTCTTCGTCACCTCGCCGTTCGAGACGCTCGACCGCGAGGGGGTGGGCCGACTGGTCCGGATCGCCGTCGAGGAGGGTCGTGCGGTCCGCCCGGATCTGGAGACCGGTGTCTGCGGGGAGCACGGCGGCGATCCGGAGTCGATCCACTTCTTCCACGGCGCCGGCCTGGACTACGTCTCCTGCTCGCCGTTCCGGGTGCCGGTGGCCCGTCTTGAGGCCGGCCGGGCGGCGCTGAGCGGCGTGGACGCCGGTGACAGCCGGTGACAGGGACTTCCGGCCCCTCGGTGGGGCCCGACCGGCCGTGGAGGGCACGCGTGTCGTGGACGACAGTGAGAACAGGAGCGGCACCGACTCCCCTCGGTGTCGCTCCCGACCACGGCATCGGCGGAGCGACCGCAGCCGCCGTCGAGAGTGACGCATCCGAGAAGAAGTCAGCCATGATCCCCAGCGACGTCCCGGCACCCCGGCGCCTCGATCTCGGCCATGCCGAGGCGTTGCGGCTGCTGGGCAGCGTGTCGCTGGGCCGGATCGTCTTCACCCGGCAGGCCCTGCCCACCGTCCGCCCGGTCAACCACGTCCTGGACGACGGGGACATCGTCATCCGTACCCACGAGGGCGGCGCCCTGACGTCTCACGCCCGGCAGACCCACGGCACGGGTGTCGTCGTCGCGTACGAGGCCGACGCCATCGACCCGGACACCCACCTGGGCTGGAGCGTGGTCGTCACGGGGTACGCCCAGCTGGTGACCGACCCGGCCGAACTCGCCCGCATTCGCCGCATGTTGCAGCCGTGGGCACCTGTGGAGGGCATGGACCAGACCGTGCGCATCCACCCGGAGCTGGTCACCGGTGTCCTGCTCACGGAAACGAGCGGCACGGCGACGACATCCGGCCGACCGTGACGACATCCGGCCGACCGGGTACGGGAACGGCGGGAACGGTGGAGGCGGTACGCGTACCGAAGTGCGCGTACCCTCCCCTGTGCTGCCGCGGCGGCCGCTCACACGGTGATCCGGCGTCCCGTGACGGCGCCGGGATCGATCCGCACCCACAGCACCCGCGCGCCGCCCGCCCATGGCTCGCTGTACGCCCGTTCCGCGTATCCGCGCCGCTCCTGCGGATCCGTCACCGTCCGCGCGAGGCCGCGCACCAGGACGCTCCAGCCCTGGCTGAACGCGTCGTCGATGCGGTCGACTTCGAAGGCGACGCGGCAGCCGTTCGCGAGCGCCGGTGTCGCGCCGTGCGCGGTGCGGAACACGATCGCGCCGTCCACGACGCTGTAGTTGACCGGCGTGATCACCGGGCCCGTGGGCGTGGGGACCGCCAGCCTGCCCACTCCGTGCGACCCGAGCAGGGCCCGGCACTCTCCGGCGTTCAGTTCGGTGAAACGGGGCTCACGTACGGCGCGTCCCCGGCCGGGCGGCAGGTCGACAGCGCCGCCGGTCAGTTCGGCCACGGTCGTCTCCAGGGCATCGGCCAGGCTGGTCAGCGGGCCGATGCCCGGGGCGGCGCCGGGATGCTCCTCCAGATAGCCCAGGTAACTGGACGCCATGTCGGCGCGCGCCGCCACCTCCCCTCGAGTCAGACCGAGCTGTGCTCGTCGGGCGGCCGGCCGGCGACCCAGGTCGCCCATTGGCGCCTGCGCCGCGACGTTCGCTCCCGCCTGTCCGGTCATGGCCGACGCGTCCGTTCTCCGTCAGGCCGCGGGAACGGCCACTTCCGCGTGCGGCTTCCCGCCGAGCACCACCTTGAGCGCGCCGGTCTCACCGGCCCGGGAGAAGACCTCGTACGCCTCCTCCATCTGCTCCAGCGCGAAGGTGTGGGTGACCAGTTGCCCGGTCGGGAACCGGCCGGCCGCGGCCATCCGCAGCAGGGTGGGCGTCGAGCGGGTGTCCACCAGGCCTGTCGTGATGGTGACGTTCTTGATCCACAGGTCTTCGAGGTGCAGCGTGGCCGGTCTGCCGTGCACGCCGATGTTGGCGACGTGCCCGCAGGGGCGGACCATGCGGGTGCACAGCTCGAAGCTCTCCGGTACTCCGACCGCTTCCATGACCACGTCCGCGCCGAGTCCGTCGGTCAGGTCGGCGACGAGTTGGCCGGGTTCCTCACGGACGTCCGCGACCGCGTCGGCGCCGAGCCGGTGGGCGGCCTCCAGCCGCGCCGGGGCCAGGTCGACGGCGATGATGCGCTCGGGGGCGAACAGGCGTGCCGTGGCGATCGCCGCGAGGCCGATGGGCCCGGCGCCGACGACGGCGACGGTGTCGCCGGGGCGTACCTGCCCGTTGAGGACGCCGACCTCGTAGGCCGTGGGGAAGATGTCGGCGAGCAGGACGGCGTCCTCGCTGCGCAGGGTGCCGGGCAGCGGGTGCACGGACAGGTCGGCGTAGGGCACGCGCACGTACTCGGCCTGGGTGCCGTCGATGAGGTGGCCGAGGACCCAGCCTCCGCCGCCCCGGCACTGGCCGTAGGAGCCGTCCCGGCAGAACCGGCAGCGTCCGCACGAGGTGATGCAGGAGATCAGCACGCGGTCCCCGGGCCGTACGGTGCGCACGTCGCTGCCGGCCTCGACGATCTCACCGACCGCCTCGTGGCCGAGCACCGTTCCGGAGCGGATCTCGGGGACATCGCCCTTGAGGATGTGCAGGTCCGTTCCGCAGATGGTCACGGCGCCGACCTTCACGACGGCGTCGGTGGGCTCCTTGATCGACGGGTCCGGGACGTCCTGCCAGGAAGCCTGTCCGGGGCCGTGGAAGACGAAGCCTTTCATGACAGTCCTCATCCTCTTCCGTCTTGTCGCGGGACCCGGTTCCGGCACGGCACCAGGGGACGCGGGCCGGGCTCCGGCCCGATGCCGGAAATGCCCCGCTCCTTCAGGCTGGACCGTGCGCGCGGAGCCGCGCTTGGGCCGTCCGGCCCTCGTGCACCGCCGAACGGCGACCATCGGCTCACCGGGCCTCCCGGCCCGGAAGCGGGGCCCGGGCGGCCTGTCGGCGAGGCCCGTCGGCCCCTGTGGACCCAGGCCCGCCGGAGCGACCGTCGTAGTAGTCGCCCCCGGACGAGGAGGTGTTCGGCCCATGAGCACCACACGGCGGCTGTGGCGGTGGCGGAGCAATCCGCTGCGGCGGCACGAGGACATCGTCGAGGCCTGGATCGTGCTGGCCGTCTGGACGATCGCCCTGGTCGGCGGTGCCCTCGCCGGACTGGTGACGGTCCGCGCCGCCGAGCACGGGTTCGCGGAACAGCGCGCCCACCGGCATGCGGTTCGCGCGGTCCTGCTCGCCGACGCGCCGCACGGCGTCACCGCCGACCGGCCGGCGAACGGCCGCGTCCGGGGCGCGGTGCGCTGGGCGGCTCCCGACGGCACCTCCCGTACCGGGCCCACGCCGGTGAACGCCGGTCTGGAGGCCGGAGCCCACGTGCCGGTCCGGCAGGACGACCAGGGCAGGCTCGCGGACGCACCTCCGACGGGTCGTGCCCAGGGGCACGTCGAGGCCGCCCTCTTCGGTGCCGCGGCCGGCCTGGCTGTCGCAGCACCGGCCGTCGGCGCGGGGGCCTTCGCACGAGCCCGGCTCGACCGGCGGCGCATGACCCGCTGGGGTCAGCAGTGGGACCTGGTGGGACCCCGCTGGGGCCCGAAGACGGGTTGATGCGTGGCGGGGAGGGCGGCCTCCCTCGTACCCGCCGAGCGGACGGCCGGACGCGGATGGTTCCGTCGCCGTGATGGTTCAGTCGCCGTCCGCGGGGGCGAACCGGTCTCTTCCGCATGCGGTCGCAGGTGGTGCGGTCGCGGGGTGGCCGCAGCCCGCGGGCTCAGACAGGCTCGGGTACGACGGCCACCGGGCAGGCCGCGTGGTGGAGCACGCCGTGGGCGACGCGGCCGAGTTGGAGCCCGAAGTGGCCCTTGCGGCGCCGCGCGCCGACGACGAGCAGGTCGGCTTCGCGGGACGCGGCCAGCAGGGCGTCGCGGGCGAAGCCCTCGATCGTCCGGCGTTGCACCCGCAGGTCGCTCGGGACGTCGCGCAGCGCCTCCGCCACCCTTTCCGCGGCCTGCCGCTCTTCGAGGTGGGCCGGTTCTCCGACGGCCGGCGGATGCGCTCGGGGTTCGTGCAACGGCCGGCGCCAGGCCCGTACAGCATCCAGCGGGACCCCGCGCAGCAGGGCCTCCTCGACCGCGAACCGTACGGCGGCCGAGTCCGCGGGCTTCTCACCCACCCCCAGGAGGATCCGGCCGTGTGTCCCCGAGCGGGCCTGGTCGTCGTGGCTTGCGCGCAGCACGACCACCGGACAGTGTGCGTGTCCGGCCACCGTGACACCGACCGAGCCGAGCAGTGCCTCGGCCAGACCGCTGCGGCCGCGGCACCCCAGGACCATCACGAGAGCACCGCGGCTCTCCCGTGTCAGGACGTACTCGGCCTCCTCCGGCACGACGTCGGTGGTGACCTTCACGCCCGGCTGCCGATGACGGGCGTTCCGCTCGGCGGTCCTGACGATGTCCTCGGCCATCACCTCCTCCGACGGTCTCCCGAGGTCTTGTGCCAGGGACGCGCCTTCGTGGCGCTCCCAGAGCGAGGCGTGCACCAGCCGGAGCGACGCCCCGCGCAGGGCTGCCTCGTCGGCCGCCCACTGCACAGCCCTCAGGCTCGGTTCGGAGCCGTCGACACCGACGACGATCGGGAGAGCGACGGGCTCGCCGAAGGCCCGCTCTGCCGATGCCTCCATGGGTCTCCTCCTCGTGGTGGCGGCTCAGCTGTGCGCGACGACCGCGACGGGGGCGGCGATGTGGTGCAGGGCGGACTGGGTGACATGGCCGATGCGGGCCCTGAGCAAGCCGGTGCGGATGCGCCGGCCCACGACCACCAGGGAGGCGTCACGGGAATCGTCGACGAGCACCTGCGCGGCGCTGCCGCAGCGGCTCGCCTCCCTCACCTCGACGTCCGGGAACTTCTCCCGCCAGGGACGCAGTACCTTGCTCAAAAGCGAGGCCTGCCCGCGTTCGAGGGAGTCGTGGAGTTCCGTGTCACCGGGGAAGCGGGAGGTCGGCGGCCCGGGCCAGCCGTGCACGACCCGCAAGGGGGCGGCGCGGCGCGCGGCGGCGTCGAAGGCGAACTCCAGCAGGGTGTCGTCCGGGGCACCGATGTCGAGGCCGAGCACCACGGGCCGGAAGGGCGCCGCGGCGGACGGTACGCCCGCCGGATCCATCCCGTGCTCGTCGGCGGCCTGCTCCCCCGCCCGCACCAGCACCACCGGGCGCTCGGCGCGGGCCACGACGGCCAGGCTCGCCGAGCCGACCATGAACCCGCCGAGCCCGCCGAGGCCGCGCGAGCCCAGGACCAGCAGGTCGGCGAAGCCCGCCGCCTCGCACAGGACGTCGGCAACGGTGCCCGTCAGCTGCTCCGTGGTCACTTCGACGCCCGGGTGGCGAAGCCGGATGCCGTCCGCGGACTCGCGTACCAGCCGCTCGGCCCAGTGCCGGTAGCCGTCGAGGTCCAGCAACGGGGTCGGGGCCACGTACCACGGCGTCGGCTCCTGGACGTGCACGATCTTCAGCGGCAGGTTACGCAGCAGCGCTTCGCGCGCCGCCCACTCGGCTGCGGCCCGGCTCTCGGGCGAGTCGTCGAGGCCTACGGTGACGGTGCGGGACACGGTCTCCACCTCCCGGTGTGAAGGTTCCGGCAACAGCGTGGCGGGTCGGCGCCCGGCCGGATCAGGGGCCACACGGCCCGCGCGGGGACCGACCGGCCCTCTGCGACGCGAAAGCCGTACGGGCCGTACGGGGGCCGGACGGCCCCTGGCCGGTCCCCGGCCGCACGGCACACCCTGGAGGAGTCCGGACACCCCGTCGAGGCGCTCACGGAGTCACCATGTACGGCACCTCGCTCATCGTCAGCGATGTCATGACCCAGACGGTCGCCGCCGTCGGCCGACGGGCCCCCTTCAAGGAGATCGTGCGGCTGATGCAGGACTGGCGGGTGAGCGCCCTGCCCGTGATCGAGGGCGAGGGCCGGGTGGTGGGTGTCGTCTCCGAGGCCGACCTGCTGCCCAAGGAGGAACTCCGCGACGACCCCGACGCGGCCTACCTCCAGCTGCGTCAGCCCGTCGACGTGGCGAAGGCCGGCGCCCTCACCGCGGGAGACCTGATGTCCTCCCCCGCCGTCACCGTCCGGGCGGGCACCACCGTCGCCGAGGCCGCGCGCATCATGACGCTCGAGGGGGTCAAGAGGCTGCCGGTGGTGGACGACGCCGGCCTGCTGGCGGGCGTCGTCAGCCGCGCCGACCTGCTCAAGGTGTTCCTGCGCGGGGACGAGGACATCGCCGAGGAGGTCCGGCGCGACATCGCCTCGTACCTCTTCCCGCCACCGTCGTCAGCCGTCCAGGTGGAGGTGCACGATGGTGTCGTGACAGTCGTGGGCCGGGTCCGCGACACCGCCCTCGTTCCGGTGACGGCGCGCCTGATCAGGGCCGTGGAAGGGGTGGTGGACGTGGAGTTCGACCTCGCGCATGACGGTCCGGGACGCTAGCCGGAGGGAGCGTCGCCGACGCCTCCGGTGCAGCGTGCACGGGCCCGTACCGCTGGGGCCGGCAGGCCTGCCGAGGGGACCAACGGCCCCTGGCAGGCCGACGGTGCCGAAGCCTTCCATGGAATCGGCGGCGGCGGCCCTGCGCGCCACCGCATAAGGAGGCGAGGGCGATGCCGGCTCCCGCACCGGTGGAGAAGGACCAGCATGCGCAGACCGGAGGCGACCGTGTCCCGGCCCGGTGAGCGCCGGCCGATCGTGGTGGGCGTCGATCCCGAACCGATCCATCGGATGGCACTGGCCTGGGCGGCCGACGCGGCCGCCCGGCGGCGGTTGCCGTTGCGCCTGGTCCACATCGAGGGCGTGCCCACCAGGGGCTACCGGAGGCGGGAGGTCCCGCCGTCGTGGGAGGAATGGAACGAGGCGCTGCACACGGCCGGCAACCGGGTACTGGACGAGGTCACGGACTTCGTGGCGGCCCGGCACCCGCAGCTCGAGGTGGACGCCCTGCTCGCCGAGGGCGACCCGGTGTGGGTGCTGCGCGAGCAGAGTCGCGACGCCACCGCCGTCGTGCTGGGCTCGCGGCGCCTGAGCCGGAAGCAGGAGCTGTTCGGCTCCGCGTCGGTCGCCCTGCCGGTCATGGCCCACACCCGCTGCCCCCTGGTGGTCGTCCCGGAGCCGGAACACATCACCCAGGAACCCGCGTACTACGTCGTCGGCGTCGACGGCAGCGAACACTCCGCCGCCGCGGTCGACGTGGCGTTCGAAGAGGCGGCCCTGCGCGGCGCGGAGCTGCGGGCCCTGCTCGTCTGGGAGCCCGGGCCGCTGAGGCTCTTCGACGAGTACGAGCCACAGCAGGAGTGCCGCCGCCTGCTGTCCGAGGTCGTGGCGGGACGCCTCGCCCGCTTCCCCGAGGTGGACCTGCGTCACGAAGTGGTCTCCGGGCATCCCGTCAAGGTGCTCACCGACGCGTCGGCCCATGCGCTGGGCCTGGTGGTGGGGACCCGGGGCCGTGGAGGCTTCGCCGGCATGCTGCTGGGCTCGGTGAGCCAGGGCGTGCTGCACCACGCCGCCTGCCCCGTCATCGCCGTTCCGACGCGCGGGTGAGCGGCCGGACCGGCAGGAAGGAAGACCGCCGTGACCGTACGGATTCCTGACCTGGACGCCGTCACCGGGCTCGTCGCGGACGCCGCCGCTGCGCCCTCGCTGCACAACGCGCAACCCTGGACCTTCCGCTACCTGCGGGACAGCGGTGTCCTGCGTCTGTACGCCGACCTGGGGCGCGCCCTGCCGCGAACCGACCCGGACCATCGAGGCCTGCACATCGGTTGCGGCGCCGCGCTGCTCAACCTGCGTGTCTCCGCCGCGGCGGCGGGTCTGGCCCCGCTCGTCCGGTTGCTGCCGGACCCGGCCTGCCCCGAGTTCCTCGCCGCAGTGGATCTGTGCGGCACCGGACCACCCGACGAAGCGCTCGCCCGGCTGAACCCGGCGATCCCCCGCCGTCACTCCAGCCGCCTGCCCTTCCGCGACGAGGCGATCCCCGCCGCGGAGAGGGAGATGCTGTCCGAGGCGGCTCGTGCCGAGGCCGCACAGCTGTTGTTCCCGGGCGCCTGGCACGTGCAGTCGATCCTTGAGCTGGTGCGGGACGCCGAAGGCAGGGAGGCGGTCGACGCGGAGGTGCGCGGGGAGACGGCGCGGTGGACGCGCACGGAGCCGTCGGGTGTCGCCGGCGTGGCCGACGGCATCCCTGGCGAGGCGTTCGGTCCTCGCCAACGCGGTGCCTCGGCGCCCGTGCGTGACTTCGCCGTCGGCCGTCCGATGCCCGACCGCGGTTGGGCGCCCTTCGAGAAGAACCCGGACATCGCCCTGCTGGGTACGGCCCGCGACGGGCCTGAGGACTGGCTCCGTGCGGGTCAGGCACTGGAACGGGTCCTGCTCCGGGCCACCGCCGACGGCCTCGTCGCCTCGATCACCTCCCAGCCCCTGGAGTGGCCCGAGATCCGGTGGGCCGTCCGCGACCCCGCCTCGGCCATGGCGCACGTCCAGATGGTGATCCGGCTCGGCTACGGCCCCGAAGGCCCCGCGAGCCCACGGCGGCCGGTGGCCGATCTGCTCGAGGTCCTCTGACCGGGATCACCGTCCTGTGCGCCCTCGAAGCACTCACGGATCTCCGGGCACGACCGCGACCGGGCACTGGGCATGGTGCAGGAGTGCGTGGCTCACGGAGCCGAGCTGGAATCCGAGGTGGCCCGTTCTGTGCGATGCCCCGATGATCACGAGGTCCGCGGCGGCCGACCGGTCCACGAGGACCTTGCCGGCCCGTCCCTCGAGTGTCGCCGGGCGCGTCGGGACATGCGGGTGCTCGGCGGCCGCGGCGGCGAGCAGAGCCTCGACCACGGCACCGGCGCGCTCTTCGTACGTGTCCTCCGGTCCTCCGGCCTGTACCCGGTCGCCGTGCCTGTCGTAGGCGGGCCTGCGCCAGGCGTGCACCACGTCCAGGACACAGCCGCGCAGCTCGGCCTCCCGGAAGGCGAACCGGACGGCCTCGGTGCTCGTGCCGGCTCCGCCCAGGCCGAGCAGGATGCGCTCATGCGTACCCGCCAGGCCCGCCCGATCGCCCCGGACCACGACCACCGGGCAGTGCGCTCGGGCCGACACGGCCAGACCGACCGACCCGAGAAGCATCCCCTTGAACTCGCCACGGCCACGCGAACCCGTCACCAGCGCGAAGGCGTCGTGCCCCGCGCGGACCAGAGCGGCCACCGGGTCTTCCGGGACGATGTCGGTGGTGACCTTGACATTCGGGTCGCGCCGTTCGGCGCGGTCGGCCGCCGAGGCCACGATGTGCTCGGCCGGCACCTGCTCCGCGGGGCGCCCCACGCCCACCGACGGGAGGCCGGGCTCATAGTGCTCCCAGAGTGAGGCGTACACCAGCCTGAGCGGGACACCGTGGCGGACCGCCTCGTCCACGGCCCAGTCGACCGCCAGCAGACTGCAGCCCGACCCGTCGACGCCCACTACCAGAGGGAGTGTCATCGTCCCCACCGCCTTTCATGGGCCGCCACGGCGTGCGGCACAGGGGGGGCGACTTCACCGTCGCACCACCGTGTCCGCGGTCGCGAGGGTGCTTCGGCCCGCACCGCAGGACCATCGGCCCCCTACTGTCCGTGGTTTCGTCCTCTGCCAGGGCGATGCACTCCCCGAGGCCGAGGCCGAGGGCGTGGGTCCTGGCCGTACCCGCTGTCCATCGATCCCGACCGGGCACCACACGATGCAACGTCCGCACCCCACGCAGCCGGACGAGCCGTCGTACCAGGTGCCGAGTCTGTGGGCAGGTCAGACACCGCCCGGCGACGTCGTCCCAGCGGGGCGCGTCGAACGTGCCGGCCATCAGCTCCCGCAGGTCGGCCTCGGGCATGGTCCGTCCCATGCGGTCCGCGGCGGCCGTGACGTCAGCGCGAGCCGTCTCCCGGGTGCCGGCGTCGGCGGGTCGAGCGGGCAGTTCGGCCAGGATCTCAGCGCCTTCCCGGCTGCCGCTGCGGATCCAGAAGCGGTGCCCGTCCTCGTCGACCACTTCGGTCATCACCAGGTCGTATCCGGGACCGGCGGCGGGTCCGGTCCCCATCGAGACACAGAAGCACGTGGCGCCTGGCTCTGTGCACTCGACCACGATCAGCAGTGCCCCGGAGCGCCGCCCTTCGTACACGGGGTCGCGGTACGCCCCCCGGTCAGTACCCGGTCCTGGACGGCGATGGCCAGCAGATCGCAGGGGCGCACGCCGAGGGAGGCGTACCGAGGGGGTACGGCCTGGTCAGCCGTGACGGTCAGTCGGCCCTCCACCCGGTCGGCGCTCCACTGCCCTACCCGCGCGGATGCAGGAACGGCTTCCCCGACTGGGGGGCCCGCCGCGTTGGCGAAAGCCGCGCCGTCCGACCGCTCCGCGGGGGGCCTGCCGTCCCCTCGAACCGACGATCGCAGCATTTCGAGTACGGCGTCGCGCCGGCAGAGCCACGTGGTTCACTCGCGATGCAGCACGACTTTGATGGCGCCCGTGCTCGTGCCCTGGGCGAACACCTCGTACGCGTCCTCCACCCGGTCGAGTGCGAAGGTGTGGGTGACCAACCGGGAGACGGGCAGGCGCCGGAACCTCATCAGTTCGAGCAGCCGCGGTGTGGAGGATGTGTCCACCTGGCCCGTGCTGATCGTCACGTTCTTGCGCCACAGGGATTCGAGATGCAGTGTCGCCGGCCTGCCGTGCGCGCCGATGTTGGCGATGTGCCCTCCCGTGCGGACGGCGCGGGTGCACAGCACGAAGCCGTCCGGCTCCCCCGACGCCTCGATGACCACGTCGGCGCCCGGTCCCTCGGACAGCTCGGCGATCAGCTCCCCTGGTGATTCCGCGGCGTCGGCTCCCACTCGCAGGGCGGTCTCCAGCCGGGCACCTGCCAGATCCACGACGATGATCCGGCGAGGCGAGTAGAGCCGCGCGACGACAACCGTGGCAAGACCGACGGGGCCGGCACCCACCACGACGACGGTGTCTCCAGGAGACACATGGCCATTGCGCACCCCGACCTCGTAGGCGGTCGGGAGGAGTTCGGCGAGCAGCACCGCGTCGTCGAGGGGGACCTCGGAGGGGCACCGGGTGGTGGAGCGGTCGGCGAAGGGAACGCGCACCAGCTCCGCCTGCGTCCCGTCGATGAGACTCCCGAGGATCCATCCACCGCCCCCGCCGCACTGGCCGTACATGGCGTCACGGCACGCCGTGCACTGGCCGCAGGCCGAGACGGACGAGACGATCACCTGGTCACCCGGGGCCAGGTGGTGGACTTCGCGGCCGACGTCCATGATCTCGCCGACCGCCTCGTGACCGAGAACTGTTCCCGGCTTCACCTCAGGGAGGTCGCCCCGGAGGATGTGGAGATCACTCCCGCAGACGGTCGTGGCGTCGACGCGCACGATCGCATCGGTCTCCTCCTCGATCACCGGGTCCGGGACCGTGTCCCAGGAGGTGTGTGCAGGGCCGTGGTAGACGAACGCTCGCACCGGAGTCACTCCCTTGCTCCCGCTACCTCCACGGTCACCCCCGCGGCGCTTTCGGGCAACACCCGCACCTCACCTCAGTCCGGCTCCATGTAGGGGCGGCGGAAGACCGGGGCCTGACCGGTGCCCCACGGGCGTACGACGGTCAGCGCCCGGGCGACCGCGGACTCCAGGGCGCCGCTGGTGTCGACCGGGACGGCCTCGGGCCACGGCGGTTCCCTGGTGGCCATGGCGGCGGCGATGTCGGGGCCGGCGTCGGAGGTGCCGGAGCCCCGCAGGGCGAGGCGGGCCTGCGAGACATCGCCCGGCACATGGCAGTGCAGGGCCACGAGGTCGGCGCTGCAGCGTTCGGCCACGCGTTCGGCGGCTGCACGCTGTGCGGCCTCGGACCAGGTGGCGTCCAGGACGACGGATTCACCGAAGGACAGCAGGGTGGCCGCGCGGTCGAGCAGGGCGGCGTAGGCCCTGGCCGTCCACTCGGGCGTGTACAGCCCCTCGCCGTAGGCGACCGCCGCGGACTGCTCGGCGGGGATGCCCGCCAGCTCCTTGCGGACACGATCGCTGCTGAGCAGGGTGATCCCGAGCCTGTCGGCCAGCGCTCCGGAGAGGGTGGACTTCCCGCTGCCCGGCAGTCCGCCGACGACGGTGAGCCGGACGGCGGCGCTGCGCAGGTGACGCAGCGCCGTGGAGGCAAGCCGCCGTGACGCCGCTTCCGCGCCGGGTGCGCCCTGGCAGGCCTGGATCACCGAGACCTTGGCGCGGACGAAGGCGCGATAGGCGACGTAGTGGTGCCACAGCGAGGGGGGCGCGGGGTCCGCGGAGTACTCGCCGTACCGGGCCAGGAAGTACGCCGCGGCCTCCGGGGCGCCGAGCTGTTCCAGGTCCATGGCGAGGAAGGCGGCGTCGTCGAGGCCGTCGACATGGCGGAGACGGTCGTCGAACTCCAGGCAGTCCAGGACCCGGGGACCGTCGTCGAGGCAGAAGACGTCCTCGGCGAGCAGGTCACCGTGGCCGTCGACCACCCGCCCCTGCGTGATACGGGCGTCGAAGAGCCGCTCGCGACCGGCCAGATAGCGGCGTACCAGCCGCTCGGTCTCCGGCACGCACTCCGGCACGACTGCCTCCGCGGCCAGCGCGTGGAGCTGCGCGAAGCTCGCCTCCCATCGTGCCGAGAGCGCGTCGCGCGTGCCCTGTTCGTCCACGTCCGGGCCGCGGGGAGCGGCCGCGTGCCACGCCGCCAGGTGCCGGGCGACGGTGCGGAGGACGTCGTCCACCGCGGCCCCTGCCCTGACGAGGTGGGAGAGGCGGCGGTCCTCCGGCATGCGGCGCATCACCACGACGGGTTCGGGCGGCTCCGCGTCGGGGCTGTGGAACTCGCCCAGGCCCACGTAGACGTCGGGGGCGAACCGGCGGTTGAGCATGATCTCCCGCTCGCACGCGGCCCGGCGCGCCGCGACCGTGGTGTGGTCCAGGAAGCCCAGATCGACCGGCTTCTTGAGCTTGTAGGCCCGGTCGCCGACGAAGAACAACGTCGCCGTGTGGGTCTCGCACACCCCGGCGCGCGAGAGCGGCTCGCTGTCGTGCCCGCTGCCCGCTGGGTCGCGGGCGAGGCCCGCGGTGACGACTGGTTGCATGGCGGCGGCCTCCGTCTCGCAAGAAGCTGGAGGGGCGGCGACCAGGTTCCGACCGCGTGGATGGTCCGGGCTTCGCCGTCGGACCGGGCGCGATGAGCTTCTCCCCTTCGAGGATCCCCCGGTCCCTTCCGCTGCGCATACGGGATCCGTGGCGGAGGAGCCGGAGCCGTGCAATCCGGCACGTGAGGAGACGGGTGCGCCGCCGGCGCCGCGGCCGCTTCCCGCCCCGGGGCGGGAACGCCTCGCCGGTTCAGCGGTGCACGCTCCCAGGGAAACCGTGCGGCGGTGTGGCCCGCGTGGCAGGTTGGACACAGCACCACTCCGAGGAGAGGGCGGCGAGCATGCGAGCGCACCTCGGCGATCAACTCGTCATCGAAAGTCCGGCGACCGGCGCCGCCAGGCGCGACGGAGAGATCGTCGGACTCCACCACGAGGACGGAACCCCGCCGTACGACGTGCGGTGGTCGGACACGGACGAAGTGACGCTCGTGTTCCCCGGGCCCGATGCCCACATCCACCACCTCGAACACGTCGAGCCCGCGCCCGTGCGCCGAGCGGAGCCCGAGGCGCGCGAGACGGGGAGCGTGTCCGGCGTGACCCGGCCGACCGTGGCAGCCGGTGCCGGCGACATCGGTCGGCGCGTGGGCCTGGAACGCCGCAGGCGCGGGCTCAGCCGTGAAGAGGCGGCCGGCCGCGCCCGGATGTCGCCCCACTACCTGGCGTACCTGGAGGACAAACCCGCCGACCCGACTCTGGCGACTCTCATCAGGCTGGCCGACGCACTGGGCACCACGGTCGCCGCGCTGCGTGGCGGAGGCATCGATCTCCCTCCCGGCCAGGGCCGTGCCCTGCTGCATCCTCAGCTCAGAGACCTCGGTCCGGAGGAGTGCCGCACGCTGCTCTCCACGCACGGCGTGGGGCGCATCGCGGTGTCGGGGCCCGACGGTCGCCCGGCGGTCGTCCCGGTCAACTACGAGATCGTCGACGACGCCATCGTCTTCCGGACCGCGCCCGACTCGGTGGCGGCGGCGGCAGCCGAGACGGAGGTCGCCTTCGAGGTCGACCACGTGGACGACGCCCTGAGCCGGGGCTGGAGCGTGCTCGCCGTCGGCGTGGCAAGTGTGGTGACGGATCCCGAGGCCGTGCGCAGGCTCGTCCGATCGGCGCACACGGTGCCGTGGGCGGGCGGTGAGCGCGAGATGTGGGTGTCGCTCCGGCCCACGAGCCTCACGGGCCGCCGGATCACTCCGGCCGACCGGTAGGCGGCGCACGGCTCCCTCCCCCACCTTGCCGGCGGTGGCACGGCCATGCCTCGACGAGGCTCTGCGCGAGGCGGTACGCGAGCGCGCACAGGTCGAGGTCCGGGCGCCGGTGCGGCCGTCACGCTCAGGCGGGGACGTGGCGGAAGTGTGTGGTCAACCGCCCGGTGTCGTCGAGGACGTGGAAGGCGAGCGCGGGCGGATGGTCCAGGTGGACGTGGTCCTGAGGGGAGGCCCGGTGTTCCCAGGGCAGACGGAGGGTGGAGACGACTCCGGGGGCCACCAGCAGCGGGCGTCCGGCGAAGACGGTCGACGCCGCCGTGTGGGCGTGGCCGCACAGGAATGCCGCCACGTTGGGGTGGCGGTCGGCGAGGGCGGCGAGCCGCTCCGCACCGAACTGGCGGATGCCGTCGATGAACGGAACGTGCAACTGCGCCGGCGGGTGGTGGAAGCCGATCAGTACGGGCGTCCGGTCCGAGGTCCCGGCCAGCACGTCCTCCAGCCACGCCAGGGTCTCGTCGGCAAGGAAGCCCTCGTCCTTGCCGGGCACGGACGAGTCGCACAGGGCGATCAGCGCGTCGGCGCTCCGGTGCACCTGGTTGATGGGTGCCGTGGAGCCTTCCTGCGCCAGCAGGTGGGTGCGGAAGGCCTCGCGCCGGTCGTGGTTGCCGGGGCAGAACATCACCGGGTGCCGGGAGTCGAAGAGTCGGCGGGCCCGCTCGTACTCCGCCGGCAGGCCGTGGTCGGTGACATCTCCGGTGACCACGATCGCGTCGAGGTCGTGGGGCAGGTCCTCCAGGTAGTCCATGACGGCCCGGGTGCGTTCGCCGCTGCGCGCCTCGGTGTCGATGTGAGTGTCGCTGAGATGGGCGATCACGATCATCGTGGTACGTCCTGTCGCCGTGGTGTGTCGATCACTTGTAGGTGAGGCTAGGCAGGCACCGGACCCGGCATAAGATCCAGTTCCATGCCGAAATCCTGGGCCGGTTCGCGCGTCGACCTGCACATCGATCCCGTCGCCTCGGGGGGCCGCCGCTGCGGCCTGGAGTCGGCGCTGCGCGAGGCGATCCGTCAGGGTCGCCTGGCCGCCGGGACGCTCCTGCCCTCCACCAGGGGGCTGGCCGTCGAACTCGGGCTGTCGCGTGGCACGGTGACCGCCGCCTACGACCAGCTGGTCGAGGAGGGATACCTGACCACCCGGCCCGGGTCGGGCACCACCGTGGCCGACGTACCACCGGAAGCCGTGCCACCGCCATCGGCGGCACCGGCACCGGCGGGTCCCCGTCATGACCTTCGCCCAGGGCTTCCCGATGTCGGTGCCTTCCCCGCCCGGGCCTGGCTCGCGGCGACTCGCCGGGTGGTCGCCGGTCCCCGCTCGGTGGTTCTCGGCGCCGGGGATCCGCAGGGCCGGATCGAACTGCGTGCCGCGGTGGCCGACTACCTGGGGCGCACCCGCGGCGTGGTCACGACGGCCGACCGCATCGTCATCACGTCCGGCTACTACCAGGGCCTCCGCCTGCTCAGCGGGGTGCTGGCCCGGGCAGGCGCGCGGCGGGTGGCCGTCGAGGATCCCAGCCACGACGTCTTCCGCGCGGTCGTGCAGCGCGCCGGGCTCGCCACCCCGGCCGTGCCCGTCGACGCCCGCGGCGCCTGCGTGGACGCACTCGCGCACGATGTCGACGCCGTGCTGCTCACCCCCGCCCACCAGTATCCGACCGGTGTGCCTCTCCATCCCGCCCGGCGTCAGGCCGTCAGCGCGTGGGCGCGTTCGGCCGGCGGGCTGGTCATCGAGGACGACTACGACGGCGAGTACCGCTACGACCGCCAACCCGTCGGTGCCCTCCAGGGCATCGCTCCCGACCGGACCGTCTACTGCGGCACCGCCTCCAAGACCCTCGGCCCCGCCCTGCGTCTGGCCTGGATGGCGCTGCCGCCCCAGCTGGTGCGGCCGGTGGTGGAAGCCAAGGAGGAGGCCGACCTGTACACCGAGGGCCTGTCCCAGCTCGTCCTCGCCGCTCTGATCACCACCCACGCCTACGACCGTCACGTGCGCGCCACCCGGCTGCGCTACCGCAGGCGCCGGGAACTGCTCCTGGCCCGCCTGGCCGGCATCGCGGGACTGGCTGCCCACGGGGTGCCCGCCGGGCTGCACACCCTTGTGACCCTCCCCGCCGACTGGCCGCCGGAGGAGGAGGTCCTTTCCGAGTGCGCCCGGCAGGGAATAGCCCTGCGGGGCCTGTCCGGACTCCACTGCGATCCCCGTGGGCGCCCCGAAGGTCTGCTCGTCGGCTTCGCCGCACCGCCCGAACACGCCTACCGGCCCGCCCTCGACGCTCTGTCGAGGGCGCTCCTGGAGCAGTCCGCAAGGGCGCCCGGCCGGTGAAGAGGATGCCGGCCAGGCCGGCGCTCACTGCCTGCGCGTAGCCGGTCGTGCCCGCCTTCAGCGGATGGAACGACTCGCGGCTGGCGCAGAGCGGGTCGAAGGCGGGCGGGTCCAGGCAGGGATCGCCGTGCTGGAAGTCGCCTTCGCTCTCGGGGCCGATGACGATGCCGTTGAGCCATTCGTCGCTCTCGCACAGCCGGTGGCCCACGAGAGTCCGCGACGAGCGAGCGCCGTACGGGAGTGCGGCCCGGCCGGGCGAGGACCGCAGCGGCGTGCGGCCCACGGGCCGGAGGCGGCGTTCGTGCCACGGCGCCAGGTCATCGGCGTAGCGGCCGAGCGCCTGCGCACCGGCGAACCGTTGCAGCTGCGACACCTCGTCGTAGTGGTGTTCCAGAAGGCACGACAGCCGTACGAGCGCCAGTACGAGCCCCGGGTCCGCGGTCCCGTCTCCGCTCGCCACCCGCAGCTCGATCTCGGCCGCGATCCGGCAGGCCGCGCCGTACACCTCCCGCGCGGTGGCGAGCTGCCTGCGGGCGCCGTCCATCCGTACCAGCGCGGCCTGCGCAGTCAGCGCCGCCGCGTGCAGCAGGCGCGCGCTCCAGCATGGCCGTACGCCCACGGGCATCCCGAAAGCGGTCCCGGACCACCGCGTTGAGCCTGCCCAGCGAAATGACGCGCGCCCCCGACCGGTACTCGCTCCACAGCGTCCGCCCTCCGCCCAATCGGACCAGACGGAACACACCCGCGCCGCAACCGTCCACAGCTCTTCGGCCATTTGACGGGATGACAGACAGGGTGACGCGATTGCGACGGCGTCCCTTCCCCTGCCGGCCACCACCGCGTCACGGGGGCGGAGCGGGTGCGTCGACGTCGAGGGCCGCGGTGCGGAGGGCGTTCGCCACGCGGGTGACCGCCTCGGTCGGCGGCTGGGGAAGGCGCGCCAGGAGCAGGCGTCGCTGTTCCTGGGGTCCGCCGCGGACGGGGAGGACGCGGACACCCGGTGGCGCGGCGGAGGCGAGGGCGGCGGGCACGGTGGTCAGCCCGCAGCCTGCGGCGACGAGTTGGAGCTTGGCGAGCCAGTCGCGGGCGGTGTGGGCGATCTCGGGCCGCTCGTCCAGGCCCGGCCATACACCCATCAGCCGGTCCTCGCCCGAGGTGGAACCCGCGATCCAGCGCTGCCCGCGCAGGTCGGCCACGTCGACGAAGTCGCCGCGGGCCAGCGGGTGGGCGGCGGGCACGGCCAGACACAGCGCGCGTTCGGTGAGCGTCCGCAGCGCGAGCGGGGGCGACTCGGCGTCCGGCGGCCGGAACGGCGGTCCCGACGCGAGCACGGCCAGGTCGAGGCTGCCGGCCCGCAGGGCGCGCACCAGCGCCGGAGTGCTGCTGCCCTCCCGGCCGACCACGTGGAGGCCGGGGTCGGTGCGGCGCAGCGCGGCCAGGGCGCGGGGGATCAGGACGGCGCCGGCGCTGGGGAACCACCCCAGGCGGACCGTCCCGGCCTGCCCGGGCAGACCGGACAACTCCCTGGCCGTCGTGTCGATCTCGTCGAGCACGATCGTCGCGCCGCGCATGACGACGCGGCCGGCCGGGGTGAGCCGTACGCCCTCGCGCCGCCGCTCCAGCAGCTCCGCGCCGGCGGCCCGTTCGATCGCGGCGATCTGCCGGGACACCGCCGACTGGGTGTAGCCCAGCGAGGCGGCGGCCGCGGTGAAGGTTCCCTGTTCGGCCACGGCGCGCAGGACGCGCAGCGCGGTCAGCGACACATCGGTGAAGTCCATGACGATTACGCATACTAGCCGTGCGGAACTTTCGTTGGACTCATGGAAGTGCCGTTTCTAACGTGGCATGCATGAACGCCTCACGCATCGCCCTCGTCACGGGCGCCAACCAAGGACTCGGCCGCGCGCTCGCGGAAGGCCTGGCGGCCCGCATGGATCCGGACGACCTGGTCCTGCTCACCGGCCGCAGTCACCAGCGCGTGTCCGACGCCGCCCGCGAGGTCACCCGGCTGCCCTCGACCCGGGCACGGGTCGAGGGCCGGGTCCTGGACGTCACGGACACCGACGCCATCGCCCGCCTCGCCGCGGACCTCCGGGCCCGCTACGGCGGAGTCGACGTCGTCGTCTCCAACGCGGTCGCCCGCCTGCTGCCGGAGGAGTCCCAGGCGGAGCGGGCCGACGAGTTCATCGATGTCTCCAACACCGCCACGCACGCGATCCTGCGCTCCTTCGGTCCGGTCCTTCGCCCGGGCGGCCGGCTGCTCGTCGTGGCCAGCAGCCTCGGCACCCTCGGCCACCTCGACGCGCGGCTGCACCACTTGTTCGACGGCGCGAGTCTCGACCAGGTCGAGTACGCCGTCGAGTCCTGGCGCGGCGCCATCCACCACAGGACCGCGCAGGAGGCGGGCTGGCCGCTCTGGCTGAACGTGCCCTCGAAGGTGGCTCAGGTCGCCGCCGTCCGCGCGGTCGCCGCCGAGCGCCGGGACCGCGACCTCGCCACCGGCACGCTGATCGCGGCCGTGTGCCCCGGCATGGTCGACACCGCCACCTCGCGCCCCTGGTTCAGCGACTTCAGCCACGCCCAGTCGCCGGCCCAGGCCGCAGCAGCCGTACTCGACCTGATCTTCGCCGAGCGCTCCGATCCCGCGCTCTACGGCGAGCTGGTCCGCTTCGGCAAGGCCTTGAACTGGCACGACGGTGCGCCCCTGGTGGAACAGGACCGGCTGCTCACACCCTGAACGCCGTCACCCGTGCCACTGCCGCACGAGGAGTGGAGGCGGCCGGGGGGGGGGGGGGGGGGGGGGGGGGGGGGGGGGGGGGGGGGGGGGGGTGCCAGGGGTCGGCGGGGAGGCGGAGGG
>NZ_JBVIIT010000012.1:165249-212131 GCF_055569615.1 Streptomyces sp. NPDC031379
CTCCCCCCCCCCCCCCCCCCCCCCCCCCGGCCCCCCCCCACCCCCCCCCCCCCCCCCCCCCCCCCCCCCCCCCCCCCCCCCCCCGGGAGCGCGCCTCCCGGTACCGGGAGTGCCGGGGCGGGGCCGGAGGGATCAGCGCCTGACGTACACCGTCGCCGACGCGGCCGACGCCAGGTGCAGGTCGTCGCCGGGCCAGCTGACCTTGTAGGTCACCTCCCGGCGGGTGCGCGGGATGTCGTTGATCGTGAAGGTGCCGTCGGCGGCCACGGTCACCGAGCTGAGCACCCCGGTGCCGAGGCGGTCCGTGCGCTCCACCTTCAGCGTGGCCCGCTCGGGCAGCGCCCTGCCCTGCGCCGTGAACGTACCGGTGATCGTCACCCCGTCGAGGGTGGCCTCCGCCGGGGCGGTGAGCGCGATCGACGTGGGCGCCTTGGCCACGGACACCGTGGTGGTGAGGTTCTCGGCGGGGCGGTGGGTCAGGTCTCCGAGGAACGAGACCGTGTAGGTGGCGTCGCCGACCAGAGCCGGCTCGTCGAGGACGGTGAAGGTGCCGTCCTCCTTGACGGTCGTGGTGCCCAGCTGGTGAGTGCCGCTCGCGTCGGTACGGGTCGCCGTCACCTTCAGCGGCTCACCGGGCGCCGGGCCGTCGGTCTCCAGCCTCCCGCGCACCGCCAGCGGCTCGCCGACGACCGCCTGGGCGGGGCTGTGCGTGAGGCCACCGGTGAAGCGGGTGTCGTACTGGACGGCGGGCGGCTGGATGATGTGCAGCCAGTACTGACCGCCCGTGGCGTTGGTGGTCACCGCGAACAGCCGGGCACCGTCCGCCGACCACTGCAGGCCGCGCGGCGCAACCCGGTCGCCGTCCAGACTGCCTTCGAAGGCGAACTCCAGCGGCGCGGTGGAGTCGGCCGGGTCGGCGGGCGACAGCAACAGGTCCGGTGTCGCGCCGGAGGCCGCCGCTCCGCGGGCCAGGTACTTGCCGTCGCCGCTGAACGCCACGGCCGAGGCGACGGCGTCGGCCGGCAGCGCCGGGTAGCCCTCCGCCGTGTCCGACAGGTCGGTGGTGTTCAGCAGCCGCGTACCGTAGGAGGCGTCCGCGACGGCGATCTTGCTGCCGTCCGCGGAGAACGCCATGTCCTTCAGGTTCAGTGCGCCCTTACCCTCGCTGTCGGCGAAGCGACGGGCCGCGTTGCGCACGAGGGTCCCGTCACTGGTGTCGAACACCGTCAGGAACGGGTTGGGCGCCTGCGCGTTGAGCGGCTGCCCCATGAGCATCCGGTCGCCCGGGCCGGCCTCCAGCTGGAGGCCGCCGTAGTCGTTCCAGCCGGTGCGCCCGGTCAGGGTGTCCACGTACGTCAGCGTGGACGCGCACTGGGCGACGGAGGACGCGTACGGCGTGGTGAAGTACAGCGCACCGCCGGAGAAGGCCAGGCTGCGGCCGCAGGTGTCGAGGGACGCACCGGTGGAACCGGTCAACTGATGGGTGGTGGTGTCGTACGCGCGGATCCACTCCCGCTCCCCGGCGTACAGGGTGGAGCCGTCGGCGCTGAGCGCCAGGCCGGAGACGTGCTGTTGGGTGGTGATCGTGGTGACGCGCTCGCCCTGGAAGGAGTACACCGCGATGGTGCCGCTGTTGTAGTAGCTGCCCATGTTGGAGTCCGCGACGTACACGCGCTCGTGCACGTCGTCGACCGCCAGCGCCGAGAACGTGCTGATCGGCAGCTTGGCCACGGCCTCGGAGGCGGCGGCGTGCGCCGCGGGCGCGGCAGCGACGGTCAGGCCGGCTCCGGCGAGCACGGCGGTGAGGACGGTCGCCGCCAGGCGTCTGGGATGGTGTGCAGTGTTCAACTGTGCCCCCCACAGGCTGAATCGAGCGCCTCCTGAACTCTCGAAGGCGCCTGTACCGACCATGAAACAGCCGTGAAGATCGTGTGAGCAAGGGGGCGCGACGGAGTCCGGGGCATCGACCGCGGATCCATGGTGGAGAGGCAGGGGCCTCGGGACACGGGGTTCGGCGACCAGGTCGCGCAGAAGATCGAGGGCTTCCAGCAGTCGCTGCACGCCGTGGCGGAGAGTGTGCGTACCGCGGTGGCGACCGCCCGGCCCGACGAGGTCAGCGTCGAGTTCGGGCGTGGACCGCACCGAAGCCCGGCACGGCCGCATCTCCTCAGGACGACGCGGTCGAACCGGGTCAGGGCGACGCGGCCGAGTCTCCTCAGGACGACGCGGTCGCCCCGCCTGCCACGTCGCCCTCCCCTGCCGGGGAGACTACGAGGCCGTGGTCCGAGCGGCCTCCGAGGACACCGCGGGCCGGAACGGCACGCTGTACGCGTTCCCCGACCCGGCCGTCGTGGAGCTTCTCGATCCGCCTGACGGTCATCCCTGCGTGTGGATCGACATGGCCAGGCCCCTCCAGGGAACGCAACTGACAGACAGGGCGTCGCCGCGGAGTCGGTGTCGCACGCGAAAGCCGGTGTCGCGCTGATAAGGGGATGCGAACCGGATCGCAGGAGTGCCACAGTCACTGGCGTGACCTTGATGGACGTACTCGTCGACTTCGCCCGGTCCGGTCGGATCGGGCCCCTGCACTGCGGGATGCCGCTGGCGGAAGCCGAAGAACTCCTGGGACCGGGGCGCCCGCACCCGGCCATCATCATGAAGGGGCCCGGCATCGACGGCTACCCCTACTCCTGGTCCGGGCTGCAACTGACCGTCACCCAGCGGTTCGTCAGCGGCATCTCGATCAGCCTCTGGCCCGGATCGACAGCGCAGCTTCCGTCTCTCATCCTGCCCGCGTCCACGTCGTTCGAGGCCACCGTGCTCCGCGAGGAACTGGTCACGGCCCTGGACTCCGCAGACTGTGAGCATCACGTCAACGACGTCCTCACCTTCGGTGGGCAGTCCAGCATCGTGACCCGGCCCGCCGACGTGTGCGCGGTCTTCAGCCTTCCGGGACGGGACAACGACGTGCCTCACCGCGACCGTCACTACCTCGACGTGATGCACAAGCACACGGCTTGACATCGCCCTCGCCGTTCCGCCCTCAGGGCACCCGGTAGGAACTGGTCCGGTAGCGGCTGCGGAATTCGGCCAGCAGCTCGTCGGTCGCTTCGGCTCCGGCGCTCACGGCGGCGTGGACGTCGCGGAAGTAGTTCTCGTAGCCGGCGGGGGTGTACAGGCACAGGGCGCGCGCGACGACGGGGCCTGCGTTGCGGAAGCCGTGCGGGGTGCCGCGGGTCGCGGCGAGCAGATGCCCGGGGCCCGCCGCGATCTCACCGTCCCCGGTGTGGAGCGTCAGCTCGCCCTCGAGGACGTAGAAGTATTCGTCGTGTCCTTCGTGCACGTGCGGCCTGGCACCGATGGCGCCCGGGGCGAGGCTGAACTCCTCGAAGGCGAAGCGCCCGCCCGTGTGTTCGCCGGTGAGCCGGAAGAAGTGCGCGACCCCGGCGACGTCCACCAGCTCACCGTCCGGCGGGCGACGCAGCAGGGGACGGGCGGGATCCCGGGACAGTTCATCGGTCATGGGGGCATTGTGGCCCAGGCGGTTTCGGGCGGGCGCGACAGTCGCCGAAGGGTGATCAACGGCATTCTCCGTCGTCGGCGAACCAGCTGAGGGGCCTGGACCGTGGATGGTCGGGGCCCCTCAGCGTCGGCTACGGTCAGCGGCGCGTGCCGGGCTGCGCCGTCCGCGGAACGCGGATCCGCTCTGCGCAGTTCAGCTGCCGCCGACCCCGGTGTCAGTGCCGGTGTCCGCCACGGTCGTAGTGGTCGCCGCCACGGTACTCGTGGTTGCCCCGGTGGTCGCCGTCGTTGCCCCGGTGGTGGTCGCGGCCCCAGGAGACGTCGTCGACGAAACGGCCCCGCTCGTTGCGCAGCGTCGCGGTGTCGGAGTCGTCGTCCCACACATACGCCCGCCGGTCCTGGAAGACGTCGTTCCTGGTGTCGCGGCCGAAGCCGCTGTGGACGCGGACGGTCGAGCGGCCGCCCAGCCACACGTGGTGGAAGGTGTAGGTGTGGCCGTCCTCGTTGGACAGGGTCCAGCCGTCCAGGTTCACCGCCCGGCGGGTGTTGTTGGTGATGTCCACCCACTCCTGGTTCAGCGAGCGGTTGGCACGGTGGTCCCGGCCCGGGGAGTCGTACTGCACACCACTGATGAACACGCGCTCACGGTAGGAGCGGCCGTGGTCGTGGTCTGCGGCCGCGGCCGGCAGCGTCACCGCGCCCACGACGGCGGCGGCCACGCCGGCAGCGGCGGTCAGACGGCGGACGGGAGAAAAAGCGGACACGAGGTCCCCCTTCGAAGGTGCGCACACCACGGCGGATCACGGCATCGAAACCGTGGAACACCAGGGTGTGTTGTGCTGGTGTGAGGCCGGTCGGCCGCACACCCACACCTTGCGGCCCGCGCCGCTCACGGTGAGGGAACGGCGAAGGGGATTACAGAAACAGCACATTTCTGTGACTCTCGCCTGTAACAACCATCTATGCCCTGAATGAGCGACATTTACGGCATATCGCACCCGCGTGGCCTGGAATACGGGTCTCGGGCAGCGGTCCGACAGCGCCCGACACCCCCACCGGCACGAACGCGTTCACCCGAAAGTGAGTAACGGGCCACGTCAGACGGTTCGCGGTCTCGGGAGCAGCCGCAGCGCGTGCAGGGCCACGGAGAGGTCGGCGACGGCGCGGGGGTCCTGCAAGGAGCGGCCGGTCAGTTCTTCCAGCCGGCGCAGGCGGTAACGGACGGTGTTGCGGTGGCAGTACAGCTGTCGTGCCGCGTCGGCCGCCGAGCCTCCGGCCGCGTACCAGTGCTCCAGAGTCAGCAGGAGCCGGTTCTGTTCGTCCGCGGGCAGTTGCAGTACGCGAGCGAAGACGTTCTGTGCGATCCGGGTGGCTTCGTCCGGTGAGGTGGCCACCAGCATGGCGACCGGGCTGTCGTCGAAGCGGACGAGGCCTGTGCCCTCGGCCGGCAGTCTGGCCAGTGCGAGGCGGGCCAGGCGCAGGGCTCGGGGGGTGTCGCGCAAGGTGCGGTAGCTGGGGCTGACGCCTGTCCGGGCCGCGGTGAAGGAGGCGAGGAGACGCAGGGCGGCGTCCTCGGCGCCGGGACCGCGGGCTGCTATGACGCCGACCTGGAGGTCGGGGAGCAGCCGCCAGGCGGAGCGGATCTCTTCGGCCAGCAGCCGGGGTTCGATGCCGGGCAGGGCATCCCGGCCCGGTGCGGGGACCCCGGCCGCCACGACGACGAAGGGCCCCTCGGTGGGCAGGCCGAGCACATCGGCGGCTTCCCAGAGAGTGGTGCGGTCGGTGAGCATGCCCGTGAAGAGCGCCTCGACCAGGACGGACCGTTCGCGCTCGCGTTGCAGCAGCAGATGTGCGGCGGTTTCGCGGTAGGCGTCGCTGGCCGCCGCCGCCAGGCCTTCGTTCACCCACCACGCGGCGAGCGCGACGAGGATGTCGGCACTGACGGCGTGTGCGGTGCGGGCCTCGGCGGCGAGTTCGGTCCACAGGAACTCGGAGCCGATCCGGTAGGCGTGCAGCAGTTCCCCCAGCGGGGTGCCCTCGCGTGCGGCCGTCCGGCCCGTCGCCTGGGCCGGTTCCATGCCGGACGCGCCGCTGACGGTCGCGCCGCTGACGGTCGCGGCGCAGACGGTCGCGGCGCTGACGGCCAGCTGCCCGAAGACCAGTTCGGTGTTGCGTCGGCAGGAGGCGGTCAGCTCCTCGAGGGTGACGGGGCCTTGGCTGCCGTAGTGGGGGACCTCGGCACGGATACGGCGGGCCATGCGGGCGCCCAGCTCCGGTGCTCGGTCCAGCAGTGCGGCTGCCACCGGGGCGATCGCGGCCGGAGGCGGCGGTGTGCGGCTCATGACCGGCAGGTTACAAAGCGGCATGCGGCGCTGAAGCCGGTGGTGCGCGGGGACAATCGGGCCGCCGCACTGCTGTGCGCGGGCACATGGCCTGCGGGGCGGAGGGACCACGACGATGTCGGCAACGTTACCGGCCGGTATCGGGATGTGTTCTGCCGTCGTGACTCCCCTGGAGGAACCATGCCCACAGCCATATCGACAAGCAGGCCGAGCATCCGCGGTGCGCAGCGCCGAACGGAGGGTGGGGGCGCGCCGCGCGCGGGGACCGTGCGGGGCACGCACAGGCTCACGAAGTGGACGTCCCTCCTTGCCGGCGGCGTGCTCCTGGCGACCGCCCTGACCACCACCGCCGCCCACGCGGCGGTTCCCTCCCCCGGCGGGAGCGGCACCACGGCAGGCGGCACCTATGTGGCCCTCGGCGACTCCTACGCCTCCGGTGCCGGGGTTCCCGGCCAGTCGGCGGGACTGTGCCTGCGCTCCGACCACAACTACGGCCACCTCGTGGCCCAGTCCCTGTCCCCGAGCACGTACCGGGACGTCACGTGCGCCGGCGCGAAGGTCGGTGCGCTCACCACGGCCCAGACGGATGCCGGGGCCGTCGTCAACGCCCCCCAGCTCGACGCCGTCACGCCGGACAGCACCCTGGTGACCCTCACCGTCGCCGGCGACGACCTCGGTACCTCGGACTTCGGATTCGGCGACGTCGCCGCCACCTGCTCCGCGCTCTCCGTGACCGACCCCTTCGGCACGCCGTGCCGCGACTTCTACCGGGACACCCTCAGCACGCGACTGGACGCGGCCGGGACGCAGCTCGCCGGCGCCCTGAAGCAGATCCACACCAGGGCCCCGCACGCGCGGGTGCTGGTCGTCGGCTATCCCGCGGTCCTCCCCGACGATCCCCGGCAGTGCCTGGGCAAGATGCCCGTCACGACCGGGGACGTGGCGTTCCTGCGGTCCGTCCTCGGTGAACTCAACGACACGGTCGCGGCCGAGGCCCGGGCCGGCGAAGCCACGTATGTGGACACGCTCACCCCGACGCTGGGCCATGACAGTTGTTCCTCCTCCCCCTGGATCGAGGGGCTGTTCCCCGCCTCGCCCGCTCTGCCGCTGCATCCGAACGCCACGGGTGAACGCGCCATGTCCAGCGCCGTACTGAGCGTGCTCGGCCGCTGATCCCCCCTCCCCCGTCCGGTCCGGTCCCTGAGGCGGCAGCCCACTGGAGGTGTCCACCGGCAGCGCCTGCCGGACCGGGCGGGCCCGGCGATCGAGGGGGCGCGCTCGGGCGGGGGTGAGCGGGGCGGGGCCATCCGGGTGCCCCGGGGCCGTGTCGGGCGGTCGTCGCGGGACCGGTTGGCCATGCTGGGCCGGGATGGGCACCCCTCTCTTTCCGGCGACAAGGAGCACCCGTATGCCGACGGACCCGGTCGGACGATTCCTGGCGGCCCTGGACCCCGAGCACCGCGAGGCCGTCGGCGCCAAGCCGCGCGAGGAACAGGAACAGCTCGCGGCGGCCTGGGAACGCGAACTGGAAGCCGATGACGAACTCGACACCCTCGACGAGCTGTCGCCGCCGGCCGCGGAGGCCGAAGCGGCACGGCGCGTCCTGGAGCGTGGAACCGGCTGACGGGGCTGTGGCGGCAGGCCAGGGCCCACCGGGGTCAAGGGCGTCCGGTGCGGGGCCCGGGCCGTAGTGGTCCGGCGAGGGCTCGAGACCTCCGGCCCCAAGGCGTGTCTTGCCGGTGGGGCTGTCCGTCGCATCGTCCGGCGGAATTTCTTCCGGCGGGCTCCGTCCACCGGTCACACTCATGCGCTGCGATCCGTCAGGGCAGTGACCGCAACGTGGAACGGAAGGAAGACGACCATGGCAGCACGTTCGATCACCGCGCAGGTGCCGACGGGTCCGCGTATGCCCCAGGACCCCCAACAGCTCGTCCCCGAACTGGCGGAGGTCTCGGCGGCCCTGTTCAAAGCCACCGGCAACCGCTCGATACCGCGGACCACGATCGGCCTGGTCCAGCTGCGCGCCGGCCAGATCGTCGGCAACACGTATCTGACCGTCCTGCACACGGGCCTCCTGCTCAAGGCCGGGGAATCGCAGGAACGGATCACCGCGGTGGCGTCCTGGCAGGACGCGCCGTACTTCACCGGTGCCGAGCGTGCCGCGCTGGCCCTGGTGGAAGCCGTGCTCCGGCCGTCCACCGAAGGCGAGCGGGTGTCCGACGAGCTGTATGCCCAGGTGTGCGAGCACTACGACGACACGGCGCTCACGACGCTGACCATCGCCATCGGGCAGGTCGGCTTCTTCATCCCTCTCGCCCTGATCACCAAGCCGGTCCCCGGACGGGCCTTCACCGACCCATGGGCATGACACCGGCCCCCCCAACGGTGTCCTGTGCTCTCGTGCGGTGGACGACCTACGGGAGGTCACCGCTGATCACCCACAGGTGCCCGAACGGGTCCTTCACCCTGCCCTGCCGCTTTCCGTACGCGCGGTCCTCGATCGGGATCACGACCTCGCCCCCCAGCTGCACCATGCGTTCCGCTGTCGCAACCGGGTCGGACATGTCGGCCATGATCAGGACGGGCGAGCCGCCCACGGACACGGGATCCCGCCACCCCCACTCCTCGACGCTCTGCGCCAGCGCGAAGACCGCCGACCCCAGAGTGAGTTCGGCGTGGATCACCATTCCGCTGTCATCGGCCACTCGCGACGTCAGGGTGGCTCCCAGAGCCTTGACGTAGAAGTCGATCGCCGCGTCGGCGTCGGACACGAGCAGCTTGGGCTGCAGTTCACTGGTCATGGCTCGATGATCGATGAGGAGGACGTCGCCAGCCTTGTAGATTTCGGCCCTCCTCCGCGAGCCACGCGGTCGGCGTCGTCCGCATCAGGTCATGGAAGTCACGCACGAGGTGGCTCTGGTCGTGGTAGGCACTCTCTGCGGCCACCTGGGCCCAGGAGTCGGCCCCGTCTCCGGCCCGGCGGACGGCAGCCGCCAGCCGCGCCACGCGAGAGGCGAACTTCGGGCTGATCCCGAGGGCGTTCTGCATCACATGCCGCAAGCGACGCGGGCTCAGGTGTACCTGTCGGGCCAGATCCTCGACAGGCACCTGTCCGCGACCGACTTTGATGATCCTCAGTGCCTCGAGGGCATACCGGGACACGTCGGCCTCGCCGGCTCGTTCCAGGCGCTCGAGGAGCCGAACGCGCATGAGCGCCTCCCGCCGGCCGGCCGGACAGTCCGCCAGCTCCTCGCTCAACCGGCTCACCCACGGCAGGAGAGCACCGGCGCTGACACCACCCGCGTCCACTTCGCTCAGCGGCACGCCGGTGAGACGTTGCGCGGCCACGGGTGACAGGTCGACGTAGACCATCGGCTGGTGCGCCCGCAGGACGAGGGAGGGCGTAGCCACGCCGGGCCGCATCAGCCCGGCGACCACCGCCTGCATGTGCTGGGCGTGCCCGCCGTAGCGAAGGTCGATGGGCGTCCCGAGACTGACCACCAGGCGCGCCGACAGGGCCGGGAGGGCCCTGTGCAACCGAGGTCCGCCGAAATGCTCGCTGACAGCGACTACGCCGATGCCTGCCGCACGACATGCCTGACGCAACTCCACCTGGGCATTGTCCCACCACTTACCGTCCCGCGACACGCAACGCCGGCACATCAGGGAGTGGCCCACAAAAGTCGAAGTTTCGTTCATTTGTTCATATGGAGGGGAGCTGGGCTTGTGCCTCTTGTGTGCTGGTATGCGCTGCGTCCATCCTGTGTCCAGCAACGCGACGAGGGGGGAGCGGTGCCCGGTGGAAATCCTTCCCGACCTGCATTGGCGGGTCCCCTTCTCCTCGGACGCCCTCCCGGAGTTTCCGGGCGCCGGGCTGATGACCCCCGACCCGTACCATCTTGACCGGCTGAGGGGTCTGGCACAGCTCCTCGACGGGGCGGACGAGAGTCCGCAGCACAAACATCTGCTCGCCGTCTACTGCCTCCAGTGCGACTTGCCCTTCATCGCCGTCTACTTCCTTCGACGCGCCCTCGACGGGGAGGTGGAGCAGCACTCGGCGTGGGTCGACCTGGCGGCCGCATACCTGCGAGCAGGCCGCCCGGCGCTCGCCGGCTGGTCGCTGAACAGGGTGCTTCGGGACGGCGGTCCCCTCCCGGGGTTCGGCCGACGCAACCGTATGCGGCAGGCAGCCCCGAGGAGGCCGAGGTTCGTCAGCGTTTCCTCACGGTCGGCGGCCTGCTCCAGCGCCGCAGGACAGAGGTCGAGTTTCTGCGGTCACGCGTGGCGGCCTGCGAGGAGAACAGCCATACGCTCCGGCCCGGTGCGCCCTCGGGAGCGCTGTCGCCCTCCGCCCCGGCGGTCGCCCTTCATGCCACCGCTCTGATGGAGCTGGGCCGGTTGCTCGACGTGTCCGAGCCGTACGACAAGGCCGTACAGCTGCTGACGAGGGCCGTGGAGACAGTGGCGACGGGACAGCTCCTCGAACTGCTGGCCAGGGCTCGTATCGCGTCAGGGCCGGTGCACGAGCGCGACCGGGCCTTGGAGACGCTGCGCCGAGCGTTGCCGGAGTCCCCTGTCCTGCGGATGGTCCGGGCCGGTTCTGTCCAGGACCGCCGGTTGCTGGAGATGAACGCGGACTGCGAGGCCATGGTGCTGGCCGGCGAACTGGCGGAAGGGAACGACGGCACGGCACCGCTGGACAGGCTGCGATGGCGTGCCCGGGCCTCCGACTTCCCCGCGCCGTATCTGATCGCGTCGGTGAGAGCCACGCTGGAAACCGGACGGACACAGCTGGCCGACAGCGTCTCCCGAGAAGTGGAGGACCACCCCGAGTTGACCGCCGAGCACCACATGAGGCTCGCCACGCTGTGCGCCGATCACGGTCTTTGGGACCGGGCGCGTGCTCATGCGCGGCGCGTTATGGGACCGGGGAGCGACGCCGCTCTCCGGGCGAAGGCCACCGATCTGCTGGGGGAGGCCGACGATGACGCATGACGATCCGTCCGGGGACGCGGCGACGCATCTCCTGGCCGGGGGCGCCGCGATGCAACTCCTCTCAGCGTCCACGTTCGACGAGGTGCTCTCCCTCATCGGCTCGGTGCCCGCGGCAGGCCGCTCCCGTATGGCTGAGGGCCTGACCGCGTTGGAGGCCTCCTTCCAGAGGTCGGGGAGGCCGGCCAACGCTCAGCTGTGTTCCGCGCTCGCCCGGCTGTGTCTGTCGCCCGGCCCGTTCTCCGGCCCGACGGCGCCCGGAGGGCCTGCCGGCCCACCGGCCGCCGGCGGCGAGCCGGTCACCTTCGCGGACCTGCTGGACAAGGCACGATCCGCGCCCGACCTGCCCGCCGCCTACGCCCTCCTGCGCGCGCACCTTTCGCTGGTGCCCGAGGAATCACCCGTCCGCGCGGCGATCGCGCTGATCCGGCAGCGGGGCGAAGACCGCTTCGACCACGCACGGGTGATCGCGGCGCTCGGTCTGCTGGCCGACGACGGTCCGAGCCAGGTCACCGGCCGCGCGGACTGGGCCACGTTCCTCCACTCCCAGGGACACCACCGCAGGGCCCTCTTTCACGCGGCGCGGGCCCTCGCCGTGCAGCACGCCGTCGGTGATGCCGCGTCCCTGAGCCACGCCTACATGACCTTGGCGACCACGCTCTCCAAGACGGGTGACGACGAGGGCCACTTGCGGGTGCTGCAAGAGGGGCTCACGGCGTGCGAAGCGCAGGAAGGCGTGCCCCCGGCGGACATGGCCATCCTTCATATCGAGCTGGCCGGCGCTCTGGCGGGACGTCACCGCTATCGCGAGGCGCTGTCCCATCTCTCCGCCGCTTCCCGGAGTGACGCCTCCTACGAGCCCGGAATGCACAAGCAGGTCGACGTGCTGGTGCTGTACGCCACCGTGTGGCACGCGGTGGGCGCCCTCGTCGCCGCCTGTGGCATGTACCGGCGCGTACTCGAGGCGGAGACCTCCTGGAGAGGGCGGGCTCGCCGCCTGGCCGTCGTCGGCCGGCTGGCCCAGTGCCTGACCGACCGTGGCCGGGAGCGCGAAGCCACCCGGCTGCTGGAGGAAGAGGTGGCGGTGGGAGAGCGGGAGGTGTGGAACAACGTCGCCCCGCTCCGTGCCCAGCTCGGCCGGGCCTACGTGCGTCAAGGACGTCTTCGGGAAGCCGAGCTGCAACTGACGCGGAGCCTGCTGGACGCGACGGTCCCCGCCCCTTTCTGGCCGGACGTCGGCGAGGTCTTCATCACCCTCGGGGACTTGGCGCTGAGGGAGGGACGGCAGGAGGAGGCGAAACACTACTACCAGGATGCCGGCTACTTCGAGCCCGGCCCGCGCACCGCCCCCGGCCCGCCCGCCGTCCGAATCACCGAGCGGCTCATCGACCAGTCGCCGCTCCCCGAACTCCGCGATTGGTTTCGCCAGTTACTCGCCGAGGCCGTGGTCCGGCTTCGTGAACGGCTGGACCTTGTGCCCGCAGATGCGGGTCATCCGCCGAAGATCCGGCTTGCCTCGCTCGAACGGCGGTATCACCTCGCCGACACGGAGGAGGAACGCAGGGCACTCGCGGAGGAACTGCGCGCCGGTTTCCGCCAGGCGATGGAGCACGACATGTGGTCCACCGTCAGGGAACTCACCGTCCCGGTCGCCGCTGTCGTAGCCGAGGTGTACGGAGCGGAAGGCGCCGAGCGGCTGGTGCGTGAGGTGCTGGCATCCGAGGAGGCGCACGGGCGCGGAGACGACACACTGTGGTTGCGGCTGCCATTGGCCCGGATGCTCGCCGACCGTCCGGACGGGGCCCAGGCGGCCTTCGACGAACTGTGGTCCTTGCGGCGGCTGCTGCTCCGGCGACACCATTACGGGCCGGCGGCTCAGTCGGCCGACGAAGGCTCGGGACAGGCCCTCGCGGTGTACGAGGAGTTGCTGTCACTGCTGATTCCGGAGGACGGGCAGGGCTGCCCGCTGCGGCTCCCGGACGGTCGGCCCGCTGAAGCCCTCGCATTCGACCTGCACGAGGAAGTCAAGTCACGGGGCATCGTGGAGGCCCTGGCCCGGCTTCCGTTGCCGGCACCGTCAGGTGTGCCGAGTGCCGTGCTGAAAGTCGAGGAAGTGATGCAATGGGCGCTGGGCCGGGAGTTGGTGAGCCGGGAGCGCAGCGGTATTCACGACGGTCCGCGGGAGGATCTGCTGGCCGATCTCCGGCGTCGGCTGGACGAGGCTCTGGCCCTCATCGCGCCGGTGGCGCCGGAGTATGCGCGGCTGCGCCGGGCCGACGGCATCGACACCGACGGCGCGCTGGACCTCGTCCGCCGGCACGCGCCCGCCGAGGGACTGCTGCTGGCCTCGTACTTCGTCGGAGAACGGAACACCTTCTGTTTCGCCATGGCCTCCGGTGAACTACGGCTGCACACCTACCGGATCCCCCTGGGGCGGGCCGCGCTGCACACTTCGGCGAACGCCGTACGGAGGGTCGTGGACGGCGACCGGACCGTCTTTCCGTCGGTGCCGGCCATCCGTGCCCGTCGCCCGGCACCGTTTCCCTTGGAAGGGCTTTCCGCGTTGCTGCCCTTCCACGCACATCTGACCGGAAGGAAGTTGCTCTGTGTCGCCCCGCACGGCCCGCTCGCCGTACTTCCGCTGAATGCGCTGCGGCTGCCCGACGGCGCCTATCTGGGTGAACGGGCGGCACTTGCCTGTACGCCCAGCATCTCTGCCCTGGAATATCTGCTGATCGACGAGCCGTCGCCACCGGACAGCGCCCTGTACGTCGGTGTCACCGCCGTCGAGGACGGGGAGCCGGGCGTGGACGCGACGGACGACGGGGCCCAGGATCCGGGGAGCGTGGGATTCGAGGGTTACGTGTGGCCGGAGCGGGAGGGGCTGCGGGTGACGTCCCTGCGAGGGACCGCGGCGCGACCGGACACAGTGCTCGAAGGTCTCGGGGAGTGCGATCTCGCTTACGTGGCCTGCCACGGTCACTCGGGCATGGGTGACCCGGAGGACGCCGCGCTGATCCTGTCGGACGGTCGACGGCGCACCAGCAAGAACACCACTGCCCAGGCACCGGGGGCGCTGCGGTTCCTGCTCCGGGCGCGTGATCTGAACGCTCCGCGTGGCCTGCCGCGCACGGTGATCCTGCGGGCGTGCTCCGCCGGGTGGCATGACCCGGCGCACCGTGGCGAGGATTTCACGGGCCTGACCCTTGCCCTGCTCCGCGGCGGCGCGCGCACCGTTGTGGCACCGGTGTGGCGGGTACACAACCCCAGCTCCGCCGAGCTGCTGGACGGCATCAACAGGGAGCTGATGACCGGAGTTCCTGTCTGGAAGGCCATGTGGCGTGCCCAGCGTCGGTTCCTCTCCGACCCCGGCCGTCCCCATCTGGCCCACCCCTACCACTGGGCCGCGTTCGTCCCGCTCGGAGACTGGAGATGAGTATGACCACCGGAGCGACCGACCGCATCGAACATCTGCCTGACCGGCAGGTGATCCTTGCCTTGGAGGAGATCACCCACGAGCTTGCCGTGCGCAATCCGCACGACGCGAGCAACGAGTTCGAGGCGCTGGCGGTGCTGGAGACACTGTGCGAGGCAGGCGGGTTCCCCGCGCCGTCCTGGAGCGAACCGGGGGCCGACCGGGTGGCGCGCCGTCTGCTCGCTGCGTTCGCCGAGGACGAGGCGAGCAGGGATCTCACTCTGGCGGTACTCGCCGATCCACCCGACGGCGATCAGATGACACTGAGTGAACTCACGGACGACCTGGTGGTTCTGGCGGCCGTCCTCGGCTTTCTGCGGCTGCGCCTGGACTTCAGGTTCCAGCGCAAGGACGGCCGTAACCTGGTGAGGTTCGAGGTCGAGCAGAAGCCCGCCTCGGATTCGCTGCTCCGTTCGCTGGCCCGCGCGGTGACCGAGTACTTCCAGCAGCGGTAGAGGGGCCTCGGCCCGTCCTGACGCCGAGGAGCCTGTTCTTCGTCCGCGGGTGAATCTTCTCAAAGCGGCCGCACCCGAGGGACATCAGCGACATGATGGACGCCGGCGAGCTGCCCGGGGGGGCCATGCACGAGCGTCTGAGATTCGATGACCTTGTCATTGTCCTGCCAGGCATCGGGGGCAGCACCCTGCACCGGGACGGCGTCGCCGTGTGGAAACCCCCGCTGGCCCTCGGAGGGGCGCTGAAGCCTGGCGGGCGGGCCCTCGAGAGCCTGGCCGGGGATCACGGCCTGCTCGATGATCCCGACTTCGACGACGGCATGGTCGCCTCGGGTCTCATCGGTACCCCGGTGGCTCTGCCAGGTCTGTCCAAGGTGAATCAGTACCGTCGTCTTCGCGAGCGCTTGCTGAGCCGGTTCGACCTGGTCCGTGGTGACAGTGCCGTCGACGGGGCTCCCGCCAACTACTTCGAGTTCCCCTACGACTGGCGGCGGGACAACCGTGTCTCGGCGCGGCGGCTGAAGGAACTCGTCGATCGCGAGCTGCCCAAATGGGCGACGACACTCCCCTACGGCCGGCCCAGGACCGTCTTCGTGTGCCACAGCATGGGCGGGCTCGTGGCCAAGTACTACCTCGACGCGCTGGGCGGCTGGGAGCACTGCCGCTCGTTGATCAGCTTCGGTACTCCCTTCCGTGGATCGCTGGACGCTCTGGGGCTCATCGCCAACGGCGCCGGCAAGGCCGGCCTCCGGTTCGAGGCCGCCTCGGCGGTGATCCGCGAGTTCACTTCCGTGTACCAACTTCTCCCGCGCTACCCCGTCGTCGTGGATCGCCGTCGCGGCGCGGCGGAGACCTCGAGCCCGCTGCGCGCGCACCAGATCGGCTCCGCGGGCGGGGCTCTGGACGCCCGTCGCGCCGCCGACGCGTACCACGACTTCCACCGTCGCATGGACGAGGACCGATCCACGCACGCGGGAAGCAGCCTCGACTCGCTCGTGTCCATGACCCCTGTCGTGGGCTACGGCCACACCACGCAGCAGTCGGCCGTCCTCGACGACCGGGGACTGCGCCTCACCCATGAGGCGGTCGCTCTGGCTGCCCACCGGCAATGGCTCGCCACCGGCGACAGGACTGTGCCCGCCCTGTCCGCCGTGCCGGTGGAGAAGTCCGAGTCGGGCACCTGGGCGTGGGAGAACGCCACCCACTCGTCCATGCACTCCACGGACGACGTGCTCGACCGGCTGGTCCGTACTCTGGCGCTCCTGGGCACCGGGCTGCGGGATCTGCAGGGGCCACCGCAGCAGGACTCTCCTTCTCCCTTCGCCGCCACGCCTGACGCGGGCGCACTCGACCTGTGGATCGATGACGCCTGTGCCGAGGGCGAGCCCGTCGTCGTCAGGTGTGCGGGCGCGGACATCGCCGCGGGTGTGGACCGGCCGCGCATCTCGTTCGCCGGCGCGGTTCCGGCACACGTCGCGCTGGACGACGACGCCGGCGCCGCCCGCTGGACCATCAGCGGTCTGCCACCCGGGGTGCACGAGGTCACCGTCGGTGTGGGTGAGCGTTCCGTGACCGACCTCCTCGAAGCCTGGTGACAACCGGGCAGCACGCCGCCGGCCAGTGGGAGAAGTGGAAGAGGACGGAGCCCGCGCGGCTGGCGTGCTACGTCCATCCCGAGGCCATCGCGCGGCAGTACGGCGGCCTCGGGGCGACGTACGCCCAGCGTTCGGCCGATCGCAGGACGGTGGCCCGAAGGCTGTACGAACTCGTGGCGGCACAAGGCCTCCCCTACGAGACAGCCGAGATCGACTCCGCGGCGTTCCATGAGGCGGAGCAGGTCGTCAGGCCTCCCGCCGTGCTCGCCACCGAGGGCGGCAACTGCCTCGAACTGTCGCTGGTCTTCGCGGGGATGTGTATCCGGCACAAGCTGCGGCCCCTGGTCGTGCTGCTGGAGGGCCACGCACTGGTCGCGATCTGGATCGAGGGAGATCTCGACGAGAGATGGGCAGTGGGCAGGCCCGCGGCCGGCGACCACCTCATCATGAGCCAGGGGCTGAGAAACTCCCAGCTCAGCACCTCCGCTGTCCGCAGGAACCTCACCGACCTGGTCGCGCGGGGCACCTACCTCCTGGTCGAATGCACCGGCTTCGCCCGTCCCGCCGCCGGCACCAGGCAGCCCCGCCTCACCTTCGACCAGGCGGTGGCCGAGGGCCTGGCCCGAACCTCGCGGGAAGACCTCACCGACATCGTCGACATCGCCTTCCACCACCGCAGTGGGCTCTACCGGCCCTACGAGGTCGCGGCCCCGCGGGCCTCGAGCCCTGAAGCGCACGGCCGCGGGCCGAGCACGGCGCCGGACAGCCCGGGTCTCAGCGCGTTCGGCAGCCGGGCCCTGACCGCGGCGTTGCAGGACGTCGCCGAGTTCACCGACACGACCTCGGCCTTCTGCGAGCGGCCGCAGTGGACACACTCCGACCTCGGGGAACTCCGGGAAGCCCTTCACCGGGCGCCGTTGTGCCCGCCGACCGAGCGCTTGCGGAAGCTCGTCGAAGGATTCCGCCTCGCGCTGCGGGCACACCGGTTCGTCACCGACTGGATGCCACAGGCGGTGACACCGCGAGCGCTGCGGCGCGCACTGCTGACCTGCGTCGCCACGTCCGCGCGGGTGTCCCCGTCAGGGCTTGCCGAGCACCTCGACGCGGTGGCTCTGCACCATCCGGTCACTGACGGGGACTGCCGCACGGCACTGCTGAAGTTCGTCATCCACCTCGCGGCGACGGCCGGCATCGACATGGACAGTGCCTCCTTCGCCGCATGGTGCCGTCAGGACGGCTACGACATCGCGGAGGCCAACCGGCTGCTCCGCCAGATCAGGGCCCAGGCCGAAGCAAGACGGCACCGGCTGATCGTCCATCTGAGCGGCGGAAGCGCCCGCCCCTGGCCCGACCAGGCCGAGGCCTGGCTCATGGACGAGGCCGGACAGACCCTCGCGGAGTATCCGCTCCTGACCTTCCACCCCAGCGCCGAGGGGGTCACAGGGGCGATCGACGCGATCCTCGACTGGGCGCACGACCTGCCCGAGGTCACCCTCCTGACCCGGGTCGACATCGCCGTACCGGCCCACACCCTGCTGCACTGGCGGGCCGAGGAAACCGATGTCGGCACGTGGCTGGGAGCCAACCACGAGGTGGTCGTGCACTGGGCGGACCGCATCCATCCGCCGCAGCACCTGCGACGCCTGACGCGGCTGGCTCTGTACCGGCTCGCGGAGATCGAGCGGCGCGACGAGACACAAGGGAGCGTCGACTGGGTCGACGCGGAACGGGACCGGTTCCCGGCGGACTTCGAGGACCGCCTGCGCAAGAACGTCTACCGCGCCGCCCTGGGGCTGCGCTTCACCCCCGTCGGCGACGAGGACCTCTTCGAAGCGCTCCTGGCGCAGTTCCCCGTCCTGCTGTGGCCGGACGGAGAGGTCCCCGAATGGGCGCAGGTCGAGGACGACATACGGCAGCAGTGGGTGACCCTGCCCGGCGGACTGACCACCGCCTACAGCAGAGCCTGGGTATGTGAGCCGGACATGATCCCGCCGCTCGCCCGACTGCGTGCCGTCTGGGACGACCGGCGCTGGCTCGCCTTCTGCCACACCGTGAGCACCCACAGAGCGGGAATCGCACCAGGGCGCGGCCCCGGACAGGAAGGACGCTCATGACCTGGAACTCGTACTACCGGGGAGACGGCGCCGCACGCCGGGACACGCTGCCCGAACCACCCCCCTGGCGCCTGGCATCACCCGACTCCTCGGCCCGGGCCTTCCAGCCACCGGACGGGCTGACCGACGCGGTGAACGCCGCCCTGTGCCTGCGTCGCCCCCTGCTGCTCACCGGTTCGCCCGGCACGGGCAAGTCGACCGTGGCCACGGCAGTGGCCCATGAACTGTCCCTGGGCGGCGTGCTGCAGTGGCACATCACCTCGCGCAGCACCTTGACCGAGGCTCTGTACCGCTATGACGCGCTGGGCAGGCTGGATGCGACACGGCACGAGGAAGCGGACGACATCGGGAAGTTCATCCGGCTGGGCCCGCTGGGCACGGCGTTGATGCCGGCGGAACGGCCTCGGATGCTGTTGATCGACGAGATCGACAAGAGCGACATCGACCTCCCCGGCGACCTGCTCAACGTCATCGAGGCCGGAGCGTTCGAGATCCCGGAACTCACCCGCCACCCGGACGGCGATGTGCCGGTACGCCTCTGGGACTCCGACGCCCCTCAGTACGTGCACCGGGGACGCGTGCGCTGCACCCAGTTCCCCTTCATCGTGATGACGAGCAACGGTGAGCGAAGCTTCCCGCCGCCCTTCCTGCGGCGCTGCATCCGCTTCGACATGCCCGAGCCCTCCCCCGAGCGACTCTCCGGCATCGTCCGCGCGCACCTGGGCGAGGAGGTCTCGCAGCGGGCGCAACCCCTGATCGACGAGTTCGAGGCCCGGCGCACCCGCCAGGAGAGCCTGGCCACCGACCAACTGCTCAACGCCCTCTATCTGGTGACGGGAGAGGCCGCTCCGGACAGCGATCAACGGGCCCGGCTCGTAGGGCTGCTGCTGCGTGACCTGTCCGGCGCCTGATGCTGGCGGACCTGATCCGGTGCCTGCAGCGCGCCGATGCCGACGTGGACGCGGTCGCCCTGGCCGACACCTTATGGCTGTGCGAACTCATGACGGCCGACGAGGCCACCCCGCACGGGCCTGGTCCCGCACCACAGCCCGCTCCCACGGACTCGCCGGTGCAGGACGTCCGCCCACCGACGTCACAACCGCCGGCCACCGCCGACGGCCCTGGCGACACGGCGGAGCGCGATGCCTTCGACTCCCCGGGTGGCGAGGGGAGCCGAAGCGCGCTCCTGGGCCACACGAGGCGAGGCCAGGCCCTTCCCGACGCCCGCGCGGTCTCCCGCGCGCTGCGCCCGTTCAGACGGAGCTTTCCGCAAGGACGGGAGGCCGTACTCGACGCCGAGGCGACGGTACGCCGCTACGTGGAGACCCGCACGATCGCCCCGGTGTTCGTGCCCCGGCCCGAACGCTGGTTCCATCTCGATCTCGTCGTCGACACCTCGCCCTCGATGCAGGTGTGGCAGGACGTGTGCCACGAACTACGCCTGCTTCTCCAGCAGCTGGGCGCGTTCCGTACCGTGCGTCACTTCATCCTCGAAACCGCCTCGGACTCCCCCACCCTGCGCGATCCCTCGCTCACCTCGATCCGGCCCGACCGGCTCTGTGATCCCCACGGCCGCCGTCTCGTCCTCGTTCTCTCCGACTGTGTCGAAGCCGGATGGCACCGACCCGACGTCTGGAAGCTCCTGCGCACATGGTGCCGGTCCACCGCCGTCGCACTGCTCAACCCCCTCCCGCCCAAGCTCTGGCCGCACACCGGACTCGACGGTGCCGTCGTCCCCCTCCACGCAACCGCCCGCGGCGCCCGGACCGCCGATCTGAGATTCGCTCTCCCGGCAGCTCTGCGCCTGCTTCAGGCGATGGACGGCGCCGCGTCGGGCGACTGGACACCGTGTCCCGTGGTCGGCATCTCGGCCGACTCGTTGGCAGCCTGGGCCGGCACGGTGATGGGCGCGGGCCTGGACACATGCGACGGTGTGCTGATCCCGCCCCACGGTCGGCTCCCGGAGTTCGGCGAGGACGACGAGGGGCCTGCCTTCGACGCGCCCTGGTTCGCGGCGTACGAGGAGACGCAGCCCCGGAGACAAGCACGGGATCTGGTCCGGGCCTTCCGTCAGGTCTCCTCGCCCTCCGCCCGGCGCCTCGCCACGCTGTGCAGCCCGCAGACGGAGCTGTCGCTCCCCGTCATGCGCGTCGTGCAGCACTCACTGGAACCCGACTCGGGCGTCGCCGCTCTGGCCGAAGTCGTCGTGAGCGGACTCTTCGAGCACGCCACCAACCCCGCCTCCGGCGAACTACGGTTGCGCTTTCTGCCAGGAGTGCGCGAGGAACTGCACAAGTCGCTGGCAGCCGAGGACGCCTGGCAGGTCCACCGGGCCCTGCGCCAGTTCATCGAGCGGGAGGCTCGTCATCGCTCACACCCCTTCACCGTCGCGAGCACACTGGGCACCACGCGCGTTCCGGACGGCCTGACGCCGTTCACGCGGGCGACCGACACGTTGTTCGAACTGCTCGTACGCGGATCGGCCGACGAGCCACCGGTGCCGGCTCGCCCCGGGCGCAGGACCACCCTGCTGATCCGGATCGAAGTGGCCACGGACGGTTCCGGCGAGGACTTCCACGTGCGCATCAGCTTGGGAACCCCTGGCCGGACATTGGACGCATCACGTGTGCGAGGAGTCGGCAGTCTGAAAAGAAAGGTGCTACGGGGAGTGCGTCAAGCTGAGGAACTCTTCCCGAGTGAGCCGCTCCTGCTGGTGTTCGACACTTCCTTGCAGCTGCTGAACGCGGGCTTCGACCAGTGGACCGACGAGCCGATCAGTTCTGAAGGGGTACCGGAAGCGCCTCTGGGGGTACGGCACGCGCTGGTCGTGACGTCACCGGAGATCCGCCGCCCCCAGTGGCGACGGTCCCTGCACATGCGGTGGTCCGCCATGCAGGACGACGCGTCCTCCCGACACCGGACTCGTTGGCTGCCGGCAGACGACCGGGACTCCGTTCGACTGTATGCAGCCATCCATTCGGACGACACGGTGACGGGCGTGATCCTGAGCGGACCGCCCGTCGGGTCCGGCAAGCACTTCGAGCAATTCGGGGCAGCTGTCCGCAGCGGTGTGCCTGTCGTGCTCTGGAATCCCACTACAGAGAACGAGGAGACCTTTCGGGCCCAAGCCATGCAATCCCTACGGGAAATCCACCACTCCGACCTACCGGAAGGACTGCGGCAGCTGCGGCAACGTGAGTACGTGAGGGGAGGCCGAGCACTCCCTGTCCTGTTGTGGAACGACCCGTATCTTCCGGACTTCGACGACCCGGTCCTGCAACCGCCACCGCCACCGCAGCCGCAGCCGCAGCCGCAGCCGCAGTATGACGACACGGATACCTCTGACGGCGACCGGGTCATGCTGGACCCGATGCGGACACAGGCGATCGTCGTGGGCGTCGAGAAGTACATGCGGTCCCTCTACGACCTCGACGGCCCCGCACAGGACGCGCGCAGGTTCGTCGACTGGCTGCTTGCCATCGGAGTACCGCCTGCCCACATCACCGCTCTGGTGACGCCTCTTGACGGCGATGCCTGGCGGTGGGAGCCGTCAGGTGTGCGCGTGCGCGAAACCACGTCAGATGCCGTGGTGCACGAGTTGTTCTACGAGCCGGCCCGGCGTCGCGAGACTGACCTGCTGTTGGTCTTCTGGAGCGGCCACGGCTTCCGGGACGGTGCGGGGGGCCGCCATCTGCTGCTGTCGGACGGCGCGGACGAGCCGGTCAGCCTGAACCTCGACGAGGTGCTGACCATCTTCGCGTCGGACAGAGTCCCTTCCTTCGAGCGGCAGATGTGGTTCGTCGACGCCTGCGGCGGTCCGCCCGGCTTCCCTCTGGACGACATGGCCCACCCCCGGGTGGAGATGACCGTGCGACCCGGACGCGCTGTCGCCGGCCGGACACAGGCTCTGTACCTGGCAAGCGACACCGGAGAACACGCCGTGGAGATTCCGGGCCGGGGAGGGCTCTTCTCCATGGAACTGCTCGACATCCTGACCTCCCTGGACGTGCGGCATCCCGTCAGCATGGACGCTCTGGCCGAGCGGCTTGCGGATCGTTTCGCCGCTCTTCGCAGATCGGACCGTACACGCCAGGTCCCCGGGTATGTCAGGCATGAGCCGCTCCCGCGAGAGCACGCGGTTCCACAGGAGCCCCGGAGAGCGGCTGACCTCGACCTCACCGTGCGACTGGCCGATCTGCTGCTGGAGACCGTGGGCGGCGAGACCGAGTTCGCCCTGCTGCGCGATGCGCTTCCCCGGAGACTGATCGCCGACGCTCCCAGACACGGCTCACCCAGGCTCGACAGAGTGGCTCTGGTCCGTACGTGCCTGCGACATACGGACGGGCTCAGGGCTCTGGTCGACGCCGTTCGGCTCGTAGCGGGCGACACACAGGCGGTCGTCGCCCTGGCAGACGTGGTGAACGAGTACGAGGGCCAGGGGGATCAGAGGCAGTGAGCCGCTGGTCGGCACGCGGTTCCCGGTGGCCGGTCGCGGGTCATCCGGCCGCGACCTGGCGGAAGCCGCCGCCGCAGTACCAGGCGTTGTCGGCGAGACCTTCGTACAGGGCCACCATCCATGTGTTGGTGCGAAGGCGTCTTCGCGAGCGGGCCCATGACCGCAGGAGTTCCCGTACATCCGCGCTTCCGCCTTCCTCGTGGGTCTCGTCCAGGAGGAGTGCGATTCCCGTCAGGTCGTCGGCTGCCTGATCTTCATAGAGAGAGGCGAGTTTGAACGCCGAGAAGTGGTGGGTGACCCGTTCGGTGAGCTGCGGTTCCCAGGTGGCCGGCGGGTCCACGTAGAAGTCGATGATCCAGTCGGCCGGGGTGTCGCCCGGCAGCGCCGGGTACGCCTCGCCGCTCTCGGAGAGGGTGATGAGCCGGGCCCGCAGCCATCGCTGCTCGTCGATGTCGTCGAAGTACGGGTGCAGTGTCTGTTCCCCGTGGGTCTTGGGGTAGTGCTCCCCCTTCGCGTAGTTGCAGTCCGCGCACACCGGCACCAGGTTGACCGGGACTATGGAGAGGTAGGGGAAGACCGACTTGGGCAGATGGTGATCCACCTGCCGTACGGTTCCCACGCCGCACAGGGGGCACTTCGTACGGCGGTTGAGCGCTTCCTCGTAGACCGGACGTCCTGGGTGGTCGGGGGCCATCCGGCGCACATACATGTCGATCAGGTCAGCCGCGTCGTCGGCGTCCTCCTCGGCGGGGCGGAAGTCCGCCGGATCCAGTTCGTGCAGACTGGAGGTCGTGCAGGCGGTCTCGAAGGACGCGGCGGCGGCGACGACCGCGTCCTCGTACCCGGACAACAGCGTCAGCTTGCGACGGCTGATCAAGGCGCTCACGCAGAGACCGAACGCCTCTCGGGTGCCGAACGTGGGAAGAGCGAGACGGAGCATCAGACCGCCCGCTCCCGACGACGCGTCGCCGAGCGGGCCAGCGCCCTTCCCTCCGCGCCCAGGTTGTCACCGAACTCGTCGAGGATGTCACTGAAGGACATGCCCTGGTCCGCGAGTTTCTGGATCAGCTGGTTGAACCCGGTGCGGCGAACCTCCAGGCCGAAGATCTCCCTGGTGATGACGCCGACGTTCTCCCCGAACGTCTCGATCTCGGGATGGTCGGCCCGGAGGTCGTCCCCCACCCTGCGCAGGGCCCACACGGCCTCGCGCGGCGTCTCCTGCAGCACCACCGGCGAGTGTGTGGCCACGATGGCCAGCCCGTTGCGATCCATCAGGATCTCGGACAGCACCCGGACGAACGTGGAGAGCAACGGTGGATGCAGATGGCCCTCGGGTTCGTCGATGAGGACGAGGGTCCGTTCCGTGGTGTGCAGGACGAGGTGCGCGAGAGTGAGCAGCACGATGGCATGACCGGAGCTGAAGGAGCCGAACAACCGGGCCGCGTCCGACGGCTCGTCCGCCCTGCCGAGCTGAGAGATCTCGAGGTCGTGGAAGAGGGGGTCCGTCTCTTCGAGCCGTGCGAGGACCCCCTGCCACCGCTGGGCGGTCGCCCCGCTCGTGGTGTTGCACTTCTCGACGCATGCCGCGAACTCCGTCGCCAGCGCCCGCTGGTCCTTGATGCCTCCGTCGGTCTTCAGGCCCACGTACTGGTAGGCCACCTCCTTGTGGCGAGGCGTGTGAGGCTTGTGCGCGTCGAAGACGCTGAAGGAGACGTAGACGACGTTGTTGAAGGGATGCAGGCGATGCTCGGACCTGTCCTGGAGGAAGCTGCCCCGTAGTCTCCCCTGCCGGGACAGCGTGACCTGGGCGATCCTGTGCAGCAGGCGGGTCTTGCCGACTCCGTTGCTTCCGATCAGGGCGTGGATGTTGCTGGGCGGCTTGGTCTCGGGGTCCACCTTGAGGTCCAGTGCCAGGTCCGGGCAGGCGTCGGAAGCGGAATCCTGCTGGTAGCGGATGGAGAACTTCGACCTGGTGGGGCCGCCGCCGGCGATGCGGCGGAACTGAGTCCGCGCGGTGTCGGCGTCCGTCCCCCGCAGAAGGGACTTGGTCATGACCGGCTCGCTCTGCGCCCGCTCGAACATGTGCGGGTCGCGGGCGACGTCTCTGAGAGCCCGCAGAATCGTCAGCCGTGTCTCCTCGTCGAACTCGTCCCGCAGTGTGGCGTAGTAGCCGTCATCCGTTCCCAGCGAGAAGTACGAATCGTCCAGTTCCTCGAAGGAGTCCGGCAGGGCGACGGGGCCCGCCCCGGCTTCCAGGCCGTGAAAGGCGATCTTCACCGTGCCCACGCGCACCGCGTGGTGCCCGTTGTGGCAGTACAGACCGAAGGTCGTCTTGAAGCCGTAGTCGTCCCAGTTGTCCCGCACGAGTACTGCGTGGCCGGGCGTCGGTGGCGTGCGAGTCGTGCCTACGGTGAAGAGCATCGGGTCACAGTACAACTGCGGACCGAGCAGAGATCATGGCCGGGCTCCGCTTCTCGGGTCCGTTCTACGGGGCCGGTCGGCTGCTGGTCAGAAGGGTGCTCAAGTACCGGGTGTGCGCGGTGAGGAGCTTGATGGCGCGGTCGGTGCCGCCGGGGAGGAACGGCAGCAGGATCAGGGCCGGGACCGCCGCGACGAGGGCGACGAGCACGGCGGGGGTGAGCAGGGCGACGAGCAGGACGCGCTGGAGCGCGCCCACGATGCGTGGCGAGGGCAGCCAGGTCGGCAGCACGGTGACCTCCTGTGGCCGGAGTTCGGTGGGTTCCCGCGGTGCGGTGAGGCAACTGTGCCGCCTGGCTCGGTAGTTCACGCCCGTCCGGGGCGTTGCCGCAGGTAAGGTCCGGAAAACGGAGGGGTTGTCCCGGGACGGGAGCGGACAACCCTCGCTCGGGTACGACATCTTTCGGCTACGACTAGGGGGAAGCGCCGATGGCGGGGCGGGGAGGCAGGCCCTGGGGGCCGATCCGGGCCGAGAGCGCGGAGGCGAACACGCTCGCCGTGTTCCTGCGCGCGCAGGTCGACGCCAGCGGCAAGACCTTGCACGCGCTGGCCGGGGAGATCCACGTCTCGAAGAGCAGGATCAGCGAGCATCTGGCCGGGAAGCTCCCCGACCAGAGGTTCGTGACCACGCTGATCCATGCGACGGTTCCCGAACCGAGGCTGCGTGAGCGGCGCCTGGCGGAAGCCGACAGACTGCTGCGAGCCGCCGCGCGTCCCTCGCCGGTGAAGCCCCCTCCCCCCACCGCCTCCGCCCTGGAACTCGCCGAGGCGCGAGCCCAGCAGGTCGAGATCTACGACCGGCTCACGCGCTCCCTGGAGCAGCAGAACCAGCTGCGCGAGGCCGCCGGGAACTCCGCGAAACTCGTCATGATCCTTCTCGCGATGATCAACAGGCTGGAGCGGCGGATCACCGACCTGAGCGGCGAACGCGACCAGCTGCAGGCCGCGCACGCGGACTCCGACACGCTGCGGCAGACCCAGCAACAGCTCACCCGGGCCCTGGTGCAGGAACAGCGCGCCCAGCAGGAACTCCAGCGCGCGCAGGAGAAACAGCGCCAGGCCGAAGAACTCGCCGCCCGGGTCCAGGCCCAGGTCGAGCAGCTCACCGACGAACTCGACCGGCTGCGCACGGGCACGTCCGACACCACGGGCCGCTCCCCGGCCGACCGGCCCGCACCGGACGCCGCGACCGCCGATCCGGTCGGTGACGACATCGACCAGGCCCTGGCGCGAGCCGCGGCCGTCAACGACCACGACGACCAGATGCTGCAGCGCATCACGCACGACCTCGTCCCGGACCCTTCGGCGGACGGAGTTGTCCAGGACAACCCGCCGGACAACGCGGCACCCGGCCTCATCGCCCCGGACAACGTGCACGCGCTGCTGGCCGCCGCCGAAGACGCGGGCAGGGCGGGCGACTACCGCAAGGCCGCACGGCTGTACGCCTCTCTCCTCAGCGCCTTCACGCAGTCCCAGGGAGCCGAGCACCCCTCCACCCTCACCGTCCGGCACAACCTGGCCTTCAATCAGGGGCTGGCGGGTGACATCCCCGGTGCTGCCGCAGCGTTCGCCGAGCTGCTTCCCCTCCGGGAACAAGTGGACGGCCCCGAACACCCAGGCACCCTCACCACCTGGCACAACCTGGCCTCCTGGCGGGGGCGGGCCGGGGACGCGGCGGGTGCGGCGGCCGCGCTCGCCGAACTGCTGCCCCTCCGGGAACGGGTGCAGGGCGCCGAGCATCCGGACACCCTCGCCACCCGGCACCAGCTGGCCTACTGGCGGGGACGCGCGGGAGACAGGGCGGGGGCCGCGAAGGCGTTCGCCGAACTGCTGCCCGTCCGGGAACGTGTGCAGGGCCCCGAGTACCCGGCCACCCTCACCACCCGGCGCCAGGCGGCCTCCTGGCGCGGGGAAGCGGGCGACCCGGCCGGCGCCGCGGCCGCACTCTCCGAACTGCTGCCCCTCCTGGAGCGCGTGCAGGGCCCCGAGCACCCCGACACCCTCGCCACCCGGCACCAGCTGGCCTCCTGGCGCGGGGAAGCGGGCGACCCGGCCGGCGCCGCGGCCGCACTCTCCGAACTGCTGCCCCTCCGGGAACGGGTACTGGGCCCCGAGCACCCCGACACCCTCGCCACCCGGCACCAGCTGGCCTGCTGCCAGGGGCGGGCGGGGGATGCGGCGGGTGCCGCTCAGGCGTTGGCCGAGCTACTGCCCGTCCGGGAACGGGTGCTGGGCCCCGAGCATCCGGACGCCCTCGCCACCCGGCATCAGCTGGCCTCCTGGCGGAAAACCTCGGCACACCGGCATCCCTGATCGACCGGTTCCCGTCCCTCTCGCGCGGGTTCGCCGGGAACCAGCACCGGTCACGCCTGACGGGCCGCTTCCAGTGCCCGCTTCAGATTCCGCAGGGTTCTGTCGATGTAGCGGTGCCCCGGAACGGCCGATGTCACCGTGCACCGGGTCACGCGCCGACCGGTCGTGGACGTTGCGTGCTTCACCTGAGGCCGCTGAGCATGACGCCGCGGATGTAGTGCTTCTGCAGCAGCAGGAAGAGGATCAGGACGGGCAGGACGCTCAGGACGAGGCCGGCCATGACGATGGGCATCGTGCGGGTCGGGTCGACATGGTCCTGCAAGAGCTGGATGCCGACGGGCAGGGTCATCACGTCCGGGTTCGCGGTCGAGACGAGCAGCGCCCAGATGTACTCGTTCCAGGCGTCGACGAAGGTCAGCAGCCCGAGCGTCACCAGAACCGGCTTGGTCTGCGGCACCACGATGCGCCACCACACGGTGAACTCGCCGGCCCCGTCGATGCGTGCGGCCTCGAGAACCTCGTCCGGGATCGAGACCATGAACTGACGCATCAGGAAGATCCCGAAGCCGTTGACGAGGAACGGCACGGCGAGTGCCACGATGCTGACGGTCAGGCCCGCGCCCCCGCGCCCCAACAGGTCGTTGCCGCCCGCCAGCGGCCAGTGCACCAGGATCAGGAAGCGCGGGACGAAGAAGAGGAACGGGGGGAACATCATCGTCGACAGCACCAGGCGGAAGACGAAGTCCCGCCCGGGAAAGCGGAGTTTGGCGAGCGCGTAGCCGGCGAGTGACGAGGTGAGCAGCACCGATCCGGTGATCGCGGCGGTGGCGACGACGCTGTTGCGGAAGAGCACCGGCAGATCGAGCTGGTCGATCGCCGCCCGGTAGTTGGACAGGTCGAACGCCTCGGGCAGGAACCGGTACGGCAGCGTGCCGGACTCACCGGGCCCCTTGAAGGACGTCATCACCATGTCCAGGAACGGCACCACCGTGAGCACGGCTCCGGTCACGACCAGCAGGTACGACAGCCACGGGAAACGGCGGCGGATCATGCGTCCTCCCCCTTGCGCCGGAACATCCACAACTGCGCCAGGGTGACCATGAGGACCACCACGAACAGCACGAAGGCGGCGGCGCTCGCGGTGCCCCAGTCGCCGTAGCTGAAGGCCTGCCGGTACATCTCCAGCGCGGCCACATCGGTCGCGTCACCCGGTCCGCCCTTGGTCATCACGATGATCAGCGCGAACGACTGCAGACCGGTGAGGAACTGGGTGATGCACACGAACAGCAGGGAGGGCCGCAGCAGCGGCAGTGTGATCTTCCAGAAGACGGTGACGGGCCCGGCGCCGTCGAGCGCGGCGGCCTCGTAGTACGACTCGGGAATGGACTTCAGCCCGGCGGTCAGAATGAGGATCGCCGTGCCGACCGAGGCCCAGGCCTGTACGACCACGACGGAGGGCAGCGCGGTGTCCGGGTCCTGGAGGAACGCCACCGAGCCGAGCCCGAGGGCGTTCAGGACACCGTTGACGAGACCGCCGGGCTCGTACATGTACTTCCACACGTTGCCGACGGCGACGACGGTCGTGACGATCGGCAGGAAGTACAGGGTGCGCCACACCCCTTGGAACCGCAGCTTGTCGATGCAGGTGGCGACGAGCACGGATCCGGCGAGGGCGAGGGCCACGGTGCCCAGGGCGAACAGCAGCGTGTTGGTGAGGATCGGCGCCAGGAACGTCGATCCGTCCGCGAAGAGGCCGGTGAAGTTGTCCAGGCCGACCGGATCGATGTCGCCGAGGTCGAACCCGGCCCAGCGGGACATCGACAGCAGCAGCGCGAAGCCGAGCGGCAGGATCAGGAAGATCGCGAAGAACAGCAGGGCCGGCGCCAGGAAGAGGTAGGCGACGACGGTCTGGCGGCGCCGGCGCCAGGTGCGGGCCCGGCCCTCGACGGTGGGACCCGCGGCCCCCGGGCTGTGCGTCGCCCTCTCGGTGGGCTCGGGCGCCAGCGCGTTCACCATGACCGCGCCACCTCCTGATCGACCTGACGGCGGATGGTACGCAGTGCCTCGTCGACCGACTGCTGACCGGTCCACAACGCCTCGATGTTCTTGCGCAGCAGCGACTTGGCCTGCTGGGCGCCCGGCACGTTCGGCTCCGGCACCGCGTACGCCAGCGCGTCCAGGAAGGGGCGCTGGTTGGGATCGCCGCCTTCGCTCAGGAGCGTCCGCATGTCGTCGGCGCGGCCGGTCAGGGAGCCGACCGACACCTGCAGGGCGCTCATCCGGGTCGCCGTCGCGCCCTTCCTGCCGCCTTTCACGCGCACCTTCTCGGTGTTGAGCCAGCGCAGGAAGTCCCAGGCCTCGCGCGGGTACTCGCTGGCCGCGTTGACGCCCAGCATGAAACCGGTGGAGAGCGTGGCGCGCTCGTCGTCCGCCTCGGGAACGGGCAGTGGCACCACGCCGACATCGCGGTAGTCCTTGCCCATCTGGGCCTTCAGGCTCCCGGTCCACCAGCCGGCGCTGACCACCATGGCCACCTGCCCGGACCGGAACGCCTTGTAGACGTTGATGCCGGGGGCGCTCGCGCCCTGGGCGACGAGGCGGTGCTCCAGGTCGAACACGGCCCGGCCGGCCGGGGACTCGATCGTGGTGCTCCTGCCGTCCGCGGCCACGAACGCTCCGCCGGCGGCGTTGAGCAGGGCGAGCGTCTGGCCGACGGTGGTGGAGTCGTCGTAGGTCGACAGCCCGAACCCCTGGACCAGCGTGTTGCCGTACCGGTCCCGCTCGGCGGTGCGGTGGGCCGTCTCCTCCAGCTCCCGCCAGGTGCGCGGTGGGCCGTCGATGCCGGCTTCGCGCAGCAGCCGCTTGTTGTAGTAGAGGGCGTAGGTCTGCGCCTCGGTGGGGTAGCCGTAGACCTTGCCCCGCACCGACGAGGAGGCGACCGCGGCCTCGCTGTAGCCGCGTGTGATCTCCTCGGCGTGCTCGGCCGGAGCGGGCCGCAGGACGCCGGCCTGGACGAGCTGACCGTTCCACAGGCAGTACGGGTGGAGGATGTCGGCGCCCTGGCCCGCGGCCTGCCGGACCATGAACGTGGTCAGCAGGTCCGTGAACTCGACGGCCTTCGTCCGCACCTTGACCCGGTCGTGCGTGGCGTTCCACTCGTCGACCGGGCCCTGCAGGGCCTCCTTGAGTTCCCCGCTCGCGTAGTGGGAGAGCAGGGTGAGGACGATGGGATCCCCGGGCCGCCCGGTGCCCTGGTGCGGCGCGGCGCATCCGGAGGCGAGCAGCGCCGAGGGGAGCGCGAGCGCGAAGTGACGGCGGCTCAGGCGAGGTGCGCGCGGTGGCGGTTGCTCGGAGTTCAGGCGACGTGCGCGCGGTGGCGGTTGTTCGAGGCTCAGGCCACGGGCGTGCGGTGGTGGTTGACCGGGGCTCGGGCCGCCGGGGTGGTGTGACGGGGTCATCGGGTGGCCTCCCGGCGCATCACGCGGAACAGCCGGGTCGTGGTGAACCCCGCCTTGCGGTACAGGTGGCCCGCCGGGGACCGCTCGCCGGTCCACAGGAACCACGCGCCGTGCGCACCGCGCGCCCGCATCCGCTGCAGGACCAGGTGGAGCAGGACCTTTCCGATGCCGCTGCCGCGTGTCTCCTCCAGTACGCCGAACGGGCCGAACCGCTCCTCCACCGATTCGTACGTGCCGTGCATCGCCCAGCCGACGAGGCGGCCCGAGGGGTCCCGGACGACGACGATCCGGTCGAGCGGCGTGCCCGCGGCCAGGCACTCCCGGATCGCGCGCGCCCAGTCCGGGTTGAAGTGGTTCCCGGCCAGCGCGACGAGTTCGACGAGGTCGTCGTCGGTCGGGGTGGCGAACCGGTGGCCCTGCGCCGTCAGCTCGTCCAGGCGGTACGCGACATCGTCCGGGAGGCGATAGCCGACCAGCCCGCGGTCCATCGCCGCCGCCTCGTACAGGGTGCGGAATTCCAGCGACTCGAGGAGCCCGGCCGCTTCCGGGTACGCCTCGGCGTCCAGGCCGGGGAGGATGTAGTTCGGGGTGTACGACGCGAAGTCCACCCGGGTGCGGCCGTGGCCGCCCAGCCAGTCGAGGGCGTCGGTCAGCAGCCGGCGGCCCAGGCCGCGGCCGCGGGCGGCCGGGTCGACGAAGAAGAACGGGATCCAGCCCTGCTCCGGCTCCAGGTCGGTGCCGGTCATCGGCGTCAGACGGCGCACCGCGTAGGCGGCGCCGAGGACACGGTCGCCGTCGGCGGCGACCCGGAGTCCCTCCGGATCGAAGTTGGCGTCGAGCAGCACCAGCGAGCGGAAGCGGTCCGGGGTGAGGGGGTCGGCCGGCGCACTTCGGCGCCACGCCTCCACGATCTGCGGGCCATCTCCCACGCGAAAGCCTCGAATCCCGGCCCGGGGTGTCGTCGTGCGGTCGGTCATCGAGGGGGTTGTCCTTCCATGCGCGGGTCGCGGACGGCGTCGTCCGTCGCCCGCGGCGCCGCCTCGGTCCGGTGCGGGGTGACCAGGGCGGGCCGGTCGGCGCGGAGGTGCGGCAGGGGCGTGCAGGGCGGCTGTCGAGTCGTCATGGGCGTCTGCTCCTTTCCGGGGCGGGGCGGCAGGTCGCAGCGGTGGGGCCGGGGGGTGTCAGGGATAGAGCAGCACGTCGTCGCCGGCCCACCGGCCGGGCGGTGCCGGCGGATCGCAGAGCGGCAGCGGGTCGTCGCCCGCGTCGACGGCGCGCCGCAGCCGGTCGGACCCCCACAGCAGGTCGATGAAGTGACGGTGGTCGGTCCATTCCGCGCCGCCGTCCACGGTGCGCCAGGCGAACTCGTCGGGGTACAGCCGCCGGAGCGTGGCGAGCATGGCGACGGCGGTGCGTACGGGAGCGAACGCCTCGCGGTCGGTGACGTGGAGCTGGACTCCGCGCAGTGGCCGTCCGGCGTGTTTGTGGAAGGTCGGTACGAAGCGCAGGTCACGGAAGTGCACTCCGGGCAGGGCCAGCTCGGCGAGGGAGGGCGCGAAGCGGGCGTCGAGGTAGGGGGCCCCGACGATCTCGAAGGGCCGCGTGGTGCCACGGCCCTCCGAGAGATTGGTGCCCTCGAACAGGCAGGTGCCGGGGTAGACGGTGGCAGTGGCGGGCGTCGGGATGTTCGGCGACGGCGCGACCCACGGCAGGCCGGTGGCCTCCGCGTCCATGGCGCGCTCCCATCCGTGGGCCTCGATCACCGTGAGGTCGGCGACGCGGCCGGCAACTCGGGGCACGATCGAGGCGTTGAGATGCCGGGCGAGTTCGCCGCAGGTGAGGCCGTGCCGGACGGGGATGGGGGCGCGCCCGACGAAGCTGGCCCAGGCCGGGTCGAGCGGCGGTCCCTCGCTGACGCGTCCGCCGAGGGGATTGGGCCGGTCGGCGACCACGAACCGTACGCCCGTACGGGCCGCGGAGACCATCAGGTCGAACATGGTCCACACATAGGTGTAGAACCTGGCCCCGATGTCCTGCAGGTCGTACACCAGGGCGTCGACGCCGCTGTCGACCAGCAGTGTGTCGAGGCGCTCGCCGCCGCACCGGTAGGTGTCGTGGACCGGCAGGCCGGTGACGGGGTCCGCCTGAGCGGTCTCGCTCTCGCCGGCCTGGCCGGTGCCGTGGAGTCCGTGCTCGGGACCGAACAGAGCGACCAGCCGCGCGCCGGCCTCCAGCAGCGCGGGCGCGGCCGGGCGCAGGCCGGGGAGGACACCGGTGTGGTTGGTCACCAGGCCGAGCCGGCCGGGCCCGGCAAGACCGGGCGACGCGTGCAGCCGTGCGATCCCGGTCGTCACCGCGAGGCGGTCGTCCGTGCTCATCCTTTGCCCCCGTCTGCCGGTGACATAGCGAAGCGGCGGTCGGAAACTTATACACTTGCCCGTTTTCAGAATTCAGCAATGATTTATCACAGTTCGCATGGAAGGCGGCCGCAGAACCTCTCACGTCGGCCGGTTCGGTCGAGTCGGTCCGTTCGCGGCGCATGGGCACAGCGGCCGGAGCGCCGGTTCCGGCCGGTTCCCGTCCCTCCGAAGCCCCTTCTTCGGCCAGATCACAGGAATCACCGAAGTGGCCGAACTTGTCATCGCCTCTTAGATGCCTGGGGCATCTAATGATGATCGGCACGACGCACTACTTCGTCTGCGAGGTCTTTCCATGACGGAACTGACGGACATCACCGGTCCGGCGACCGACCCCGTCGCCTTCCCCCAGGACCGCACCTGCCCCTACCACCCGCCCACCGGATACGAGCCCCTGCGCGACGGACGGGCCCTGTCCCGCGCCACCCTCTTCGACGGCCGCGAGGTCTGGCTGGTCACCGCGCACGCAACCGCCCGCACCCTGCTCGCCGACCCCCGGCTGTCCTCCAACCGCCGCCGTCCCGACTTCCCCGTCCCCACGGAGCGCTTCGCGGGGGTGCGTGACCGCCGGGTCGCCCTGCTCGGGGTGGACGACCCCGAGCACCACCGGCAGCGGCGGATGGTGATCCCGTCGTTCACCCTCAAGCGCGCGGCCGGGATGCGGCCCCTGATCCAGCGCATCGTGGACGAGCGACTGGACGCGATGATCGCGCAGGGTCCGCCCGCCGAGCTGGTCTCGGCCTTCGCGCTGCCCGTGCCGTCGATGGTGATCTGCGGTCTGCTCGGGGTGCCGTACGCCGACCACGAGTTCTTCGAGGAACAGTCCCGCAGGCTGCTGCGCGGCCCGACGGCCGCCGACACCCAGGACGCCCGTGCACGGCTGGAGGACTACCTCGGCAGGCTGATCGACGAGAAGGCGAAGGGGGCCGGGCCCGGCGACGGCGTCCTCGACGACCTCGTCCACCACCAGCTGCGCGACGGCATCCTGGACCGTCACCAACTCGTGGCGCTCGCCGTCATCCTGCTGATCGCGGGCCACGAGACGACCGCCAACATGATCTCCCTGGGCACCTTCACGCTGCTGCGGCACCCCGACCGGCCGGCCGAGCTGCGCGCCGACCCGGCACTGCTGCCCGCCGCCGTCGAGGAACTGCTGCGGATGCTGTCCATCGCGGAGGGGCTGCAGCGGGTGGCGCTGGAGGACATCGAGATCGCCGGGGTCACGATCCGGGCCGGCGAGGGCGTGCTCTTCGCGACCTCCGTGATCAACCGCGACGCGTCCCTGTACGAGGAGCCCGACACCCTGGACTTCCACCGTCCCGCCCGCCACCACCTGACGTTCGGCTTCGGCATCCACCAGTGCCTGGGCCAGAACCTGGCCCGCGCGGAGCTGGAGATCGCCCTCGGCAGCCTGCTGGCACGCCTGCCCGGGCTGCGGCTGGCCGCCCCGGCGGAGCAGATCCCCTTCAAACCCGGCGACACGATCCAGGGGATGCTGGAACTCCCCGTGACCTGGTAAGAGGCCTTCGCCCATGCACATCGACATCGACATCGACAAGGACGTCTGCATCGGAGCGGGGCAGTGCGCGCTCGCCGCCCCGGGTGTGTTCGCCCAGGACGACGACGGCTACAGCACCCTGCTCCCGGGCCGTGAGGACGGTGCGGGCGACCCGATGGTCCGGGAGGCGGCCCGCTCCTGCCCGGTCAGCGCCATCAGGGTGGCGGAGACGGCCGGACCCACACGGAACCACGGATCTCCTACGACCTCGGATCGCCCCTGAGGCACGAACCGCGAACGCCCCGGAGGCGCGGTCGAGTGCGTCAGCGGCGCGAGCCGGTGCGCCGGGGCGGCGCTATGCGGACCCTCTTCTCGACGGGGGCGCTCTCGATGTCGTCGAGCTGCGCGACGATCGTGCCGCGCAGGTCGTCGTAGTCCTCGAAGGAGTGGTCGTGGAAGAGGGTGTAGCCCGACCACATCAGGTTGGCGCACACCCGCGCCGGCACACGGCCGGTCCGGGCACCCATACCGACCAGCGCCACCGACCGGATACTGCCCGGCGCCTTCCTGTTCTGCTGGTGGATCGCCTGGAAGGCGGCCGCGCAGGCCAGGGCCACGTTCAGGGTCTCGCTGACGTTCTGCGAGGACGTCTCCATCGTCGGCGTCGAGATCAGGAACCTCGGCGTGACCGCCCCGGAGGGAACACACACCGCGCTGCCCACCGGAAGCGTTCCCGCGAACCGGCCGCGGATCGCCCTCTGCACCCGCAGCTGGATGCCCGCGCCGAGATGGCGCTTGACGACCGCGTCGACCCCACCGTCCATCCGGCCACGGGAGTTGGTGGGACTCACCCAGGCGTCGACGTCCTCGTCCAGGAGGGAGCCGTTGCGGATCTCGATCTCGGGGGTGTCGGCGAACGCCGCTCTCCAAGCTTCCACCACTGCGCTGTTGATGTCGGTCAGCACCACCCTGAGCGGCTCCTGCACGCGGTCCACGGTCATGTTCACTCCGATCGGGAACGGTCACTCAACTGCTCGGAACGCTAGCGCCCGCCACTGACAAGAGCGGCGCCGTACGGACCCCGAGGGCGCTGTCAGTGGGCCGGCATATCCTCACGATCACTTCGCCGATCAGGCCTTCCACCAGCGCAGTTCGACCATTCGGAGTCCCGCCGCCATGAGTGATGCCCGCACCCCCGCCACGCCCGGCCCCAACGACCCGCTGGCCCTCACGGAACTGTTCGAGGGCGGTGGTGAACCCTGGCTTCCCCTGCTGAAGCCGGTCATCGAGGCGCAGCCGGACGCGGCCGCGTTCATCGGCACGGGCCGCGGCCCGGAGGTCGTCCCCGTCCGCGAACTGACCTTCCAGGCGCTCAAACCCAACGCGCCGCACCAGTGGAAGGTCGTCGTCTTCGGCCAGAATCCGTACCCGCGGCCGGAGAGCGCCACGGGCATCGCCATGTTCGACAACACCTTCCACGACTGGAAGGACAGCCAGTTCGGCAGAGTCGTCAGCATCCGCTGCATCATCAAGGCGGCGGCGATGTGGAAGTACGGCATTCCCAAGAAGACCCCGATAGCCGACATCCGCGCGCTGCTGAAGCAGCGGGACACCGTGCAGCCTCCGGAGTGGTTCCAGGCGATGCTCACCCAGGGCGTGCTGCTGCTGAACGCGGCGCTGACGGCCAGCAGCGACGGGGCGATCGGCACCGACCGGCACACCGGGTTCTGGCGGCCGGTCGCCGAGCGGATCGTCGAGGAGATCCTCCGGGCCAAGCAGAGCGCCGACGAGGAGGACCGCGGGGTCGTCTTCGCGTGGTGGGGGGCGCACGCGCGCAGCCTGAAGAAGGTCGTTCTCGAAATCCAGAAGAAGTATCCCGAGGTCGAGGTCCGGCACATCGACCACGCCAACCCCGCGGCGCAGGGTGACATCTTCTGCGACGGTGACCACTTCGGGATGGTGAACGAGGCCCTCGCGTCACTGGGCGCCGACGAGATCGACTGGCTGCCGAGCACCGGCTGGAACAAGGCCGCGGCGCAGACCGGAGCGACCGACGGTGACGTCGCCGACCGCATGGGCGCGTTCATCGCGTCCACCATGGAACTGCACCAGCTCTACCTGGACCGCCTCGCCGGGGTCAAGGACGAGGGGCTCGTCCTTCCCGCGATCACGGGGGTGTTCGACACCCCCCTCATGGACTTCCCCGAGGCCGTCGCCCCGGTGGCCGCGCTGCTGACCGGTCTGGACCGGCACGTGGAGCGGTCCCGCGAGTTCGGCGAGCGGCGGGCGGACGACGCGCCCGACGGCCTGTCCGCCGACGCGATCGCCGCCCTCTACCTCTACACCTGCGAGTCGGCGTTCTACCGGGAGATCAACGCCATCCTGCGCTCGCCGGACCGGTCCAGGCTCGTTCCGTACCTGCCGTATCTGCGGCTGCTGTTCTCGGCGGTGTCGCATCTGCCGGTGCGCACCGAGCCGTTGTGGCGCGGGGTGTCGCTGGATCTGCGGGGGCAGTATCCGCTCGGGCGGACCGTGACCTGGTGGGGTGTGTCCTCGTGCACGTCCGAGCTGGGCGTGGCCAAGGCGTTCCTCGGCAGCCGCGGCAAGCGGACGCTGTTCGAGGTGACTCCCGCCCGGGCCGTGGGCATCCGCGACTTCTCCGCGTTCACCGGCGAGGAGGAGTTCGTCCTCCTGCCGGGCACTCAGCTGAAGGTGACCGACGTCAAGGCCGAGCGCGGCGGCCTGTGCACCGTGCGGCTGACGGAGCTGCAGGAGCAGTCCCTGGTGTCCTGACCACCGGTGCCCGCCGCGGCCTCAGGCGCCCCGCGCGGGCCCCGTGCTCTGCCGGCCGATCAGCTCCGGCAGCGGTACCTGGACCGTCCCGGGGGAGGCACCGTCGAGCAGGGAGACCAGCTCCCGCGCGGCGGTGCGGCCGAAGGCCACGCTGTCCCGGGACAGCGCGGACAGCCAGGGCTTGACCATCCGGCACAGGGCGGAGTCCTCCCACGCGACCACCGACACGTCCTCGGGCACCGCGAAGCCGAGTTCGGCCGCGGCGGCCACTCCCGCGACCGCCATCACGTCGTTGTCGTAGATCAGCGCGGTGGGGGCGGCGGGGCCGCTCAGGACGCGGCGGGTGACGGCCGCTCCCTCGGCGTCCGAGTAGTCGGTGGTCACCGAGCGGACCTCGGTCAGGCCGCGCCGATCGGCCTCGGCCCGCAGGCTGCGCATCCGCCGCTGGGTGTGCGCGAGGCCGGGCAGCCCGGCGATGTGCACGATCCGCCGGTGGCCCAGGGCGTACAACTCCCCCACGACCGCGGCCATCGCGCCGGCGTCGTCCGCCCACACCGCCGACAGTCCGGGGTGCAGCTCGGCCGGCGCGCCCCCGATCACCACGGCGGGCAGGCCGAGTTCCTCGAGCAGCTCGGGGCGGGGGTCGTCGGTGCGGGGGTCGACCATGAGGATGCCGTCCACCCGGTGCTCGGCCCACCAGGTGCGGTAGACCGCGCATTCGTCGGCGATGTCCTCCACCACCTGGAACAGCAGCCCGAGATGCCGCTCCGCCAGCACCTCCTGGATCCCGGAGACCAGTTGCAGGAAGAAGGAGTCGACGCCGAGGGTGTGCGCGGGGCGGGCCAGCACGAATCCGATCGTGGCGGCACCCTCGCCGGACAGCTGCCGTGCCGCGGTGCTCGGCCGCCAGCCCAGCTGCTCGGCCACCCGGCGCACGCGGGCCCGGGTGCCCTCGGAGACACCGGGGCGGTCGTTGAGCGCGAAGGAGACAGCGCTCTCGGAGACTCCGGCACGCTGCGCGATGTCCTTCATCGTCGGCCGGCGAGCCGGTGAACGCTTGCCCGACACTTCCGCTCCCATTCCCTGGCACTTGCACGCTAAAGCGCTTGAGCGTCTTCAACCTAAAGCGCATTAGCGATCTGCGCAAGTCCTCTCACGTGAGCCGTCTGACCTGGTGTTTTGCCAACCAAGAGCGGGTTCGCGGGTCGAATCCATTGACATTTTTCCACCGAAGGATGCAAGGTCTGCCCCTGTACCCGTGGCCGGCATCGTCGCCGTAGCCCGCTGTGTGAAGGAGCCTCCAGCCGTGCGCATATCCCGCAGAATCCTCGCCACCGCTGTCGTCGCCTCGACCCTGCTGCCGCTCAGTGCCTGCGGCTCCGGGAACGGTGACAGTTCCTCGGGCGACGCCTCGGGCAAGGTCCAGGGCACCATCTCGTTCCAGACCTGGAACCTGCGCGCCAACTTCAAGCCCTACTTCGAGGGGCTGATCGCCGACTTCGAGAAGAAGTACCCGGGCACCCAGGTGAAGTGGGTGGACCAGCCCGCGGAGGGCTACGCCGACAAGATCAGCGCCGAGGCGGCCGGCGGCACCCTGCCCGACGTCGTCAACGTCTCCCCCGACCTCGCCGCCCCGCTCGCCAAGGCGGGCCTCGCCCTCGACCTGGACAAGGACAAGGCGGCGGCGAAGTACAAGAGCGAGTACCTGCCGGGCGCGTGGAGCAGCTCCGAGGTCCCGGGCCTGCCGGGCACCTGGGCCTTCCCCTGGTACCTCAACACCGGACCGCTGTTCTACAACAAGACCCTGTTCAAGGACGCCGGTCTCGACCCCGCCCAGCCGCCGAAGGCGTACCCCGAGCTGTTCGAGGACGCCCTGCGGATCGCGAAGGAGACCGACGGCAAGGTCGCCACGCTCGCCAACGTGCCCACCATCGAGGACTTCGGCCGCTACGGCGTGGAGCTGATGAACAAGCAGGGCACCGGCTTCGCTTTCAACGACGCCAAGGGTGTGGAACTCCTCACCAGGTACAAGGAGTTGTACGACGCCAAGGCACTGGACCCGCAGGCGCTGACCGCCACCCCGGAGTCGTCCGGCCAGAAGTTCCTCACCGGCGCCGTGGCCATGAACCCCGGCAGCGCGCTGGACCTGAAGAACTTCAAGACGCAGGCGCCGAGCCTGTACAAGAACATCGGCATCACCGACCAGATCACCAGCACCGGGCACGTCAACATGTACGTCATGGGCCTGCTGGTGAACGCGCAGTCCAAGCAGAAGCCCGCGGCGGTGGCGTTCGCGCACTTCGTCACCGACGCGCAGAACCAGATGTCCTTCGCCAAGAAGGTCGCTATCTTCCCGAGCACCGCCGGGTCCCTGGACGACCCGTACTTCACCAAGGAGGACGGCACCGACGAGACCCGGGTCCGGGTGGCCGCCGCCAAGTCCCTCAGGACGGCCGTCAACTACACGCCGGTGCTGTTCAGCGAACAGATGAAGACGGCGCTGCGCAACGAGGTCGCCAAGGCACTGCAGGGCAAGCAGAGCCCGAAGGAAGCCCTCGACAACGCTGTCAAGGCCTGCGACCAGCTGCTGCAGCAGGGCTGATCCGCAGTGTCCTCCTCTCCCGCCCCCTCCGGCTCCCGGGTGCGGCGGCAACTGCCCACCAGTCCGTGGCTGTTCGCCGCACCCGGTCTGCTCGTCACCGGCGCGTTCGTGCTGTACCCGTTCGTCTCCACGGTGGTGAACTCCTTCACCGACCGCCGCACCCTGATCCCGGGGCACTTCGTCGGGCTCGACAACTTCCGTGAGCTGCTGCACGACGACACCTTCTGGATCGCCCTGCGCAACAGCACCCTGTACGTCCTCGGCGTCGTCCCCGCGCTGGTGATCCTGCCGCTGCTGCTCGCCCTGCTGGTGCAGAAGAACATCCCCGGCATCGCCTTCTTCCGCTCCGCCTTCTACACCCCGGTCGTCGCCTCGATCGTCGTGGTCGGCCTGATCTGGGTGTGGCTGCTGGACGAACGCGGCCTGGTCAACTCGCTGCTGGAGACGCTCGGTGCGGGTACCGTCGGATTCCTCAGCGACCAGTGGCTGCTGCTGGTGAGCGCCATGGCCGTGACCGTGTGGAAGGGCCTCGGCTACTACATGATCATCTATCTCGCCGCGCTGGCGAACGTGCCGCGCGAACTGCACGAGGCCGCCGCCGTGGACGGCGCCGGACCGGTGCGCCGCTTCTTCTCGGTCACCGTGCCCGCCGTCCGCTCCACCATGGTCCTGGTCGCCGCGCTGTCCTCGGTGGCCGCCTTCAAGGTGTTCTCCGAGGTGTACCTGATGGCGGGCCCGACCGGCGGCCCGGCCGGCGAGGACACCACCCTCGTCATGCTCGTGCAGCGCACCGGCACCGGCCTGAGCGGCCGGGTCGGCTACGCCTCCGCCATCTCCGTGGTGGTCTTCGTGATCACCGTGGTGCTGATGCTGCTGGTGCTGCGCGCGGACCGGAAGGACGAGGTACGGGCATGACCGACCGGACCCCCCTCCCGGACCGGCGGACCGTCCGCCGGGCCCGCCTCACCGACGACCACGGCCGGCGCGTCCGGGCCTGGGAACTCGCGCTGCGCTATCTGCTGCTGCTCGCCGTGCTGGCCCTCACCATCGGCCCGTTCGTGTGGCAGCTGTCGACGTCGCTCAAGGGCCCCACGGAGGACATCTACAGTTCCCCTCCCTCGTTCCTGCCCGAGCACCCCACCCTGCGCAACTACACCCGGGTCGCCGACATCATCCCGGTGTGGGACTACGCGCTGAACTCGCTGAAGGTGGCCGCCGCCAGCGTGATCACCAACTGCGTCGGCTCCGCGCTCGCCGGCTACGCACTGGCCAGGCTGCGCTACCGGGGCCGCCGCGTGGCCTCCCTGGTCTTCATCCTGGCGATGCTGGTGCCGGCCGAGAGCATCATCATCGCCCAGTTCACGACCATGCGGAGCCTGGGGCTGAACAACACGCTCGTCGGCGTGGTGCTGCCGGGCTGCATCGGCGCGATGAACGTGCTGCTGATGCGCAACGCCTTCCTCAGCCTGCCCTACGAGATCGAGGAGGCGGCCTACGTCGACGGGGCCAACGTCTGGCAGCGGTTCCTGCGCATCGCCCTGCCCTCGGTCAGGGGCACCCTCGCCGTCGTCGCCATCTTCGCCTTCATAGGCGCCTGGGACGACTTCCTGTGGCCGCTCATCGTGCTCGGCGACCCGTCCAAGTTCACCCTGACCATCGGCCTGAACTACCTGCACGGCACCTTCGCCAACGACCAGCGGCTGGTCGCCGCGGGCACGGTCATCGCCGTGGCACCGCTCATCGCCCTCTTCGCCTGCCTCCAGCGCTACTTCTTCCGCGGGGTCGGCGAGGGAGCGGTCAAGGGCTGACACCCCCCACCGCTGACACCCCCCACCCACGCACTCTAGGAATTCGTATGCCTCCAGCCGTGCGCTTCGGCGTCAACTACACCCCGAGCCAGGGGTGGTTCCACCACTGGCTCGACTTCGACCTCGACTCCGTGCGCGCCGACCTCGACTCCGTCGCCGCCCTGGGCCTGGACCACATCCGGGTGTTCCCGCTGTGGCCCTACTTCCAGCCCAACCGCAGCCTGATCCGGCCGCAGGCGGTGGACCAGTTGCTGCAGCTCACCGACGCGGCGGCCGAGCGCGGCCTCGACGTCAACGTGGACGGCCTCCAGGGGCATCTGTCCAGCTTCGACTTCCTGCCCGCCTGGACCCGCACCTGGCACCGCCGCAACCTGTTCACCGACCCGGACGTGATCGACGGCCAGGCCGCCTATCTGCGCACCCTCGCCGCCGCTCTGGCCGGCCGGCCCAACTTCATCGGCATGACGCTCGGCAACGAGATCAACCAGTTCTCCGCGGACCCGCACCCCGACCCCGACCGGGCCACGCCGGAGCAGACCGACGCCTGGCTGGAACGCATGCTCGCCGCCTGCGAGGAGGGCGCCCCCGGCCGGCTGCACCTGCACGCCGAGTACGACGCCACCTGGTACCAGCACGACATGCCGTTCACCCCGGCCCAGGCCGCCCGGTACGGCGCCGTCACCGCCGTGCACTCCTGGGTGTTCAACGGCACCGCGCAGCGTCACGGCCGTACCTCCGTGCCCACCGAGCAGCACGCCGCCTATCTCGTCGAACTCAGCAAGGCCTGGGCCGACGACCCGCACCGGCCGGTCTGGCTGCAGGAGGTCGGCGCACCCTCCCCGCTGATCCCCGCCGAACACGCCGCCGCCTTCACCGAGGCGACCCTCGCGAGCGTCCTGGACTGTCCCGACCTGTGGGGCGTCACCTGGTGGTGCTCGCACGACGTCTCCCGCGACCTCGCCGACTTCCCGGAGCTGGAGTACACCCTGGGCCTGTTGACCAACGACCGGCAGGCCAAGGACACCGCGCAGGTCCTGGCCCGCGCCGCGCGGGAGCCCCGGAGCGCCCCGGCGCCGCGCACCACCGCCCTCGTCGTCCCCGCCGATCCCGGGGAGCGCACCGCGCTCGCCCCCGGCGGGGCCGTGTTCGAGGCCTTCTTCCGGCTGGCCGCCGACGGGGCCCGTCCCACCACCGTCCTCGACGTCCGCGCCGACGACACCGGCCACCTCCGGGCGCGTGGCATCACCGAGGTGGTCACGGCCGGGCAGGTGCTCCCGGCGGCACGGGCGGGTACGACGCAGGCGAGCGGTTCCGGGTGAAGATCCCGCGCCCGTCGCCCACCCTGGTAACCACCCTCTGACGACTTACGGAGCATCCCGCATGCATGACGACCGCACGCTGATCGAAGCCCGCCTCAAGCGGGTCCTCGACGAACGCATCCGTCCCGCCGTGTACCCCGAGTCCGTGCCGCTCGACGTGGCCGTCTGGCACGCGCCCGGCGAGCCGGTGCCGGTCGCGGAGGGTCTGGCCGCCGAGCCCGAGCCGATCGCGGTGGGCACCCGGTGGGGTGCGCCGTGGGGCACGAGCTGGTTCCGGGTGACCGGGACCGTGCCCGAGGCGTGGGCCGGGAAGACCGTCGAGGCGCTGCTGGACCTGGGCTTCGACGAGAACATGCCCGGTTTCCAGTGCGAGGGCCTTATCTACCGGCCCGACGGCAGCCCGGTGAAGGGTCTCAACCCCCGTAACCAGTGGGTGCGGATCGGTGCGCCGGTGGCGGGCGGCGAGGAGGTGCGCCTGCACATCGAGGCCGCCTCCAATCCGGTCGTCCTGGACTACCACCCCTTCCTGCCCACGCGGTTGGGCGACAAGGACACCGCCGGCAGCGAGCCGCAGTACACGCTGACCCGCATGGACCTCGCCGTCTTCGACGAGACCGTGTGGCAGCTGGTGCTGGACCTGGAGGTGCTGGGTGAGCTGATGGCCGAGCTGCCGGTGGACTCCGCGCGCCGCTGGGACATCCTGCGCGCCGTGGACCGGGCGCTCGACGCGGTCGACCTGCAGGACGTGGGCGGCACGGCGGAGCGGGCGCGGGCACGGCTGGCGGAGGTGCTCGCCACGCCCGCCGTGCCGTCCGCGCACCGGATCAGCGCCGTCGGGCACGCGCACATCGATTCGGCGTGGCTGTGGCCGCTGCGGGAGACGGTGCGCAAGGTGGCCCGTACGACGTCCAACATGACCGCCCTCATCGAGGACGAGCCGGAGTTCGTCTTCGCCATGTCCCAGGCGCAGCAGTGGGCGTGGGTGAAGGAGCACCGGCCCGAGGTGTGGGCGCGGGTGAAGAAGGCCGTGGCGGAGGGCCGGTTCGTGCCGGCCGGCGGGATGTGGGTGGAGTCGGACACCAACATGCCCGGCTCGGAGGCGATGGCCCGCCAGTTCGTGCACGGGAAGCGGTTCTTCCTCGACGAGTTCGGCATCGAGAACGAGGAGGCCTGGCTGCCCGACACCTTCGGCTTCGCGGCGGGCCTGCCGCAGATCATCAAGGCGGCCGGCTCCAAGTGGCTGCTGACCCAGAAGATCTCCTGGTCGCAGACGAACAAGTTCCCGCACCACACCTTCCAGTGGGAGGGCATCGACGGCACCCGGATCTTCACGCACTTCCCGCCCGTCGACACCTACAACTGTTCCATGAAGGGCAGCGAGATCGCCCACGCGGCGAGGAACTTCAAGGACAAGGGCCGGGCCCGGCACTCGCTGGCGCCCACCGGCTGGGGCGACGGGGGCGGCGGCACCACCCGCGAGATGGTCGCCAAGGCGGCCCGGCTGCGCGACCTCGAGGGCTCGGCCACCGTCGAGTGGGAGACACCCCGCGCCTTCTTCGAGAAGGCCGAGGCCGAATACCCCGAACCCCCCGTGTGGGTGGGTGAGCTGTACCTCGAACTGCACCGTGCCACCCTCACCAGCCAGGCCAAGACCAAGCAGGGCAACCGCCGCAGCGAGCACCTGCTGCGCGAGGCGGAGCTGTGGGCGGCCACGGCAGCGGTGCTCACCGGGTTCCCCTACCCCTACGAAGAGCTGGACCGGATCTGGAAGACGGTCCTGCTGCACCAGTTCCACGACATCCTGCCCGGCTCGTCCATCGCCTGGGTGCACCGGGAGGCGCGGGCCACATACGACCGCCTCGCCGCCGAACTGACCGCGATCATCGAGTCCGCCCAGCGTGCACTGGCCGGCGAGGGCACCACCGAGCTGGTCTTCAACGGGGCCCCGCACCTGCGCCATGGTGTCCCGGCGGGCGGCGCCGGCACCCCGGCCGTGGCCGGCGCCACCACGCTCGCACCGCGCCAGGAGGGCGGGTTCACGCTGGACAACGGGCTGCTGCGGATCGAGGTCGACGCCCAGGGCCTGGTGGTGTCGGCGTACGACCTCGCGGCGGGCCGGGAGGCGATCGCGCCCGGCGCGGCGGCGGGCCTGCTCCAGCTCCACCCGGACTTCCCGAACATGTGGGACGCCTGGGACGTCGACGAGTTCTATCGCCACACCGTCACCGACCTCACCGACGCCGAGTCGGTCCTGCCCGGCGACGACGGGGCGTCGGTGCGGATCGTCCGTGCCTTCGGCGACTCCCGGGTCGTCCAGGTGCTGTCCCTGCCGGCGGGCGAGGGGCGGCTGGTCATCGACACCGAGGTCGACTGGCACGAGACGGAGAAGTTCCTCAAGCTGGCCTTCCCGCTCGACCTGCACGCCGAACGGTACGCCTCCGAGACCCAGTTCGGGCACTTCTTCCGGCCCACCCACACCAACACCTCCTGGGAGGCGGCCAAGTTCGAGGCCTGCAACCACCGCTTCGTCCATCTGGAGGAGCCCGGCTGGGGTGTCTCGGTCGTCAACGACTCGACGTACGGCCATGACGTGACCCGGGCCGGGCGGTCCGACGGCGACCGCGGTACCACCACGACGGTGCGGGTGTCGTTGCTGCGTGCTCCGCGCTTCCCCGACCCCGAGACCGACCAGGGTGTCCACCGTTTCCGGCACGCCCTGGTCCCCGGCGCCGGGATCGGGGACGCGGTCCGCGAGGGCTGGCGGATCAATCTGCCCGAGCGGCGGCTGGCGGGGGCGCACGAGGTCGCCCCGCTGGTCACCGTGGACGACGACGCGGTGGTGGTCTCGGCGGTGAAGCTCGCCGACGACGGCAGCGGGGACGTGGTCGTCCGCTTCCACGAGGCCCACGGCGGCCGGGCCCGGGCCACCCTGACCGCCGGCTTCGACGTCGCGGAGGTGACGGTGACGGACCTGCTGGAGCGACCGCTGTCCGCGGCGGCCGCACCGGGCCGGGACGGCAACCGGATCACCGTACGGCTGCGGCCGTTCGAACTGGTGACGCTGCGGCTGCGGCGGGCCTGAACCCCGTGGCGTCGGCTGCGACCCGTCACGGGAGCGCCGCTCGCCATGGTGGAGGATGACGGGCGCGGGGGGGGGGGGGGGGGGGGGGGGGGGGGGGGGGGGGGAGGGGGGGGGGGTGGGGGGGGGGGGGGGGGGGGGGCGGGGGGGGGGGGGGGGAGGCCAC
>NZ_JBVIIT010000012.1:212141-228421 GCF_055569615.1 Streptomyces sp. NPDC031379
TCTACTCTTTGCCCCCCCCCCCCCCCCACCCCCCCACCCCCCCCCCCCACCCCCCCCCCCCCCCCCCCCCCCCCCCCCCCCCCCCCCCCCCCCCCCCCCCCCGCCGCGGGGTTCAGACGTGGGTGAGGAGGCGCTCCAGCGGCCGGGGGACGCGCTCGAGGTCCAGATGAGCGACCAGTGCCTGCGCGTACAGCGCCTTGCGACCGCTGTGCGTGCCCATGAAGCGACGCAATTGGTGCTCCACGGGCCGTGCCCGCTGTGCCGGCTGGCTCTGGAAGGTGGTGAAGGGGCGCGTCTCGCCCTGGGCCTCGATCACCTGCCGCACGCCCTCGGCTCCGAGAGCGCGGATCAGCTCGTCCTCCAGGTCGGCGACGCACATGTGGAACCCGAGTGTCTCCAGTCCGGCGTGCGTGAGGCCGGAACCGAGCCCGACCCGCTCCAGATGACGCCGGAAATGCCGCTCCTCGCCGATGTCGCAGAGACCGGCCAGCGGAAGGCCGAGTCCGGCAGGACCGCACACGTCCAGGAAACGCCCGATGTTCGTCGCGCCTCCGAGCGGTACCACCGCGACGCCCTCCGCCTCGAGGTCGCGGCCGTGGCGCGTGGCCAGCTCCTCGAGGGCGACCTGATCGCTGGTCCCCTCGACGAGCACGATCGTCCGTACACCGCCGCCGGCCAGTTCCCGCGCCTCCGCGGCGGCCGCGTCCGTCCCCGCACCGCCGGCCGCCCAGGCGACCAGCGCCAGGCGGAATCGCCTCAACTCGTCCACGAGACCTCGCTTCCCGCCGCCATCGTGGCACGGCCGGGATCCCGTACGCACGTGCGTTTCTCCGGCGGCCCGAGACCCGGCGCACCGAGCGGGAGTGCAGGAGGCAGCAGCCTTGATCGCCGCGAATCTCCCCTCGGCTGGAACACCTCCGCCGCGGCGGACGCCTACCGGGGCCGCGACATGCGGCTGGCCGAGCAACTGATCTTCCCTGCCGTGCTGCAACGGCTCGGCGGCGGCTCGGTCCCCGGCCTGCTGGCCCTGGACGTCGGATGCGGCACCGGAGCCGTCGCGGCACAGCTCGCTGGTACCGGGGAGTGGACCGTCCAGGCTCTCGACCTCTCGGCGGACATGCTGGACATCGCCCGCGCCGAACGTCCCCACCCTCGTGTCTCCTCCCGGCTGTTCGACGGCCGCACGCTGGACTGGCTTCCTGACGACAGCGTCGACGCGGCCGTATGCTGCCTCGTGTACTGCACCGACCCCGACGACGGCCGGCTGGCCGGTCTCACCGCGGAGGTCCACCGCGTTCTGCGCCCCGGTGCCCCGTACGTCCTCGCCGACCTGCCCGGCGGCGACCGGCGTGGCCTTCTCCACCCTGCGCCACGGTGAACCGGGAGCCGTCCACGCCGACGGTGACACGGTGGCCACGCTGCTGCACCTGCGCGCCGGCACCATGAGGACCAGCGCCACCTACTACCGCTCCCTGGACCGGTACCGGTCCTTCCTGACCGGGGCCGGCTTCCCCTCCCCGGCCGTGCACCTGCCCACGCTCCCCGCCGGCGGCCCCGCCGAGGAGGCCCCGGCGGAGACCCGCATCGCGCCCTACATGATCTTGACGACGCACGCCTGACCGGTCGTCAGCGGGAGGGACGCCTCCCTTTCTGCGGCTGCTCCCGGTCCTGGCCGTCATCGCCCGGGACCTGAGTCTTGACGTTGCAGGCGGCAGTGGCGATCCTCATGGGCGACACATTGTGTCGTACATGACAATCCGGTTGGTGGTGCGAGGAGTCTGTGGGTCCGGACGTCCTGGTCCGTCGACTGTGCCATCCCGCCGACCGAGGGACGTGGGTCATGACCGTACGCCGAAGCCCGGACCGCCACCGCAGGAACGTCGCCGCCGTGTCGTTGCTGCTCCTCGTACTGGCCGTCGTCCTCGGACCCGCACCGGGCGCGGCGGCGGCGGACGACTGGTGGGATCCGACCGGGCGCCCTTCGCCGGACTCCCGGATCAACGTCACCGGCGAGCCGTTCCGGGGCACCGACGCGCGGGGCAGGGTACGGGGGTTCGTCGACGCCCACGACCACCTGTTCGCCAACGAGGCCTTCGGCGGGCGCCTCATCTGCGGCAAGACGTACTCCGCCGCCGGGGTCGCCGATGCGCTCAAGGACTGTCCCGAGCACTACCCCGACGGCTCGCTGGCCGTCTTCGACTTCATCACCAAGGGCGGTGACGGCAGGCACGACCCGGTCGGCTGGCCGACGTTCAGGGACTGGCCCGCGCACGACTCGCTGACCCACCAGCAGAACTACTACGCCTGGGTGGAAAGGGCCTGGCGCGGCGGTCAGCGGGTCCTCGTCAACGACCTCGTCACCAACGGCGTGATCTGCTCGGTCTACTTCTTCAAGGACCGCAGCTGCGACGAGATGACGTCCATCCGGTTGCAGGCGAAGATGACGTACGACCTGCAGGCCTATGTCGACAAGATGTACGGCGGCACGGGGAAGGGATGGTTCCGGATCGTCACCGACAGCGCGCAGGCCCGCCAGGTCGTCGAACAGGGCAAACTGGCGGTCGTCCTCGGCGTCGAGACCTCCGAGCCGTTCGGCTGCAAGCAGATCCTGGACATCCCGCAGTGCGACGAGCAGGACATCGACGCGGGCCTGGACGAGCTGTACGCGCTGGGTGTGCGCAGCATGTTCCTGTGCCACAAGTTCGACAACGCACTGTGCGGGGTCCGCTTCGACTCGGGCGGCCTGGGAACGGCGATCAACGTCGGACAGTTCCTGTCGACCGGCACCTTCTGGAAGACGGAGAAGTGCGCGGGGCCGCAGCACGACAACCCCATCGGCGGCGCGGCGGCCCCCGGCGCGGAGGCGAAGCTCCCCGCGGGCGTGACGGTCCCCTCCTACGCCGCCGACGCCCAGTGCAACACCCGCGGGCTGACCGGCCTCGGCGAGTACGCCGTCCGCGGCATGATGAAGCGTCACATGATGCTGGAAGTCGACCACATGAGCGTCAAGGCCGTCGGCCGCGCCCTCGACATCCTCGAGGCCGACTCCTATCCCGGTGTGATCTCCTCGCACAGCTGGATGGACCTGAACTGGACCGAGCGGGTCTACAAGCTCGGCGGCTTCATCGCCCAGTACATGCACGGCTCCGAGGGGTTCCGCGCGGAAGCCGAGCGCACGGACGCGCTCCGCGACAAGTACGGCATCGGGTACGGCTACGGCACCGACATGAACGGCGTGGGCGGCTGGCCGGCGCCCCGCGGCGCGGACGCCGCCAACCCCGTGAGGTATCCCTTCCACAGCGTCGACGGCGGCTCCCTCATCGACCGGCAGACCACCGGCGAGCGGACCTGGGACCTGAACACCGACGGAGCCGCGCACTACGGCCTGGTGCCGGACTGGATCGAGGACATCCGGCTCGTGGGCGGCCAGGACGTGGTGGACGACCTCTTCCGGGGCGCCCAGTCCTACCTGGACACCTGGGGCGCGTCCGAACGGCACCAGGCGGACGTCAACCTCGCCGAGGGCGCCTCGGCCACGGCCAGTTCCTCCGAGTGGAACCCGTTCACCAGCTATGCGCCGAGCCGGGCCGTGGACGGGGTGCGGGACACACGCTGGGCCAGCGACTGGAGCGACGGCCAGTGGCTGCGGATCGACCTGGGCGCGACCCGCCTGGTCGGGCGGGTCACGCTCGACTGGGAACGCGCCTACGGCAGGTCGTACCGCGTCGAACTCTCGACGGACGGCGTGAACTGGAGGACCGCCTGGTCGACCACCACCGGCGACGGTGGCCTCGACACGGCGCGGTTCACCGCCACACCGGCCCGCCATGTCCGTATCACGGGCACGGAACGCGGGACCGGGTGGGGATACTCGCTGTACGAGGTCGGCGTCCACAGCGGCTGACGCCGGGCGCGTCGGCCGCCGCGGCTCACCGCAGGTACTCCTCCACACCCGGTGCCCGGTGTGCGTCCTCCACGCCCACGAGCGCGCCCACCGCCTTCGCGTCGGGCTTGAGCACGTAGGTGGCGAGGCTCGCCGGCCGGTTCACGTCGGAGAGGTCCAGCGGTGTGCCGAGGCCGGTGTCGGCGTTCTTCCGCGAGCGATGTGCCTCGACGACGTCCGCACGGTCCAGGCTGCCGGCGGCGCAGGCCTTCTTCAGGTCGTCGCCGAGCAGCTTGGCCGCGTTGTATCCGGAGAGCACTCCGGAGTCGACGGGCGAACCCGGGTACTTCTTCTGGTAGTCCGTCACCATCCGCCGGACGCCGGGCAGTTCGGAACTCACCGGGGGCGCCGCGCTCGCCACGTGGAGCATGGCCGCCAGGGCGGGTGCGGCGGCGGTCTTCATCAGCTGGGGCGAGAAGCCGGGGGCGCTGCTCACGACCGGGACCCGCAGGCCGCGGGAGGCGGCGACGCCGACCAGGGACGCGGTCTGCGCGGGGCCCGCGCTGATGAGGACGGCCTTCACGCCCTGCTTGCGCAGCGCCGAGACCTGCGCGGACAGGTCGGTGTCGGTCGCCTTGATCCGCTGCCCGACGACCTTCAGGCCGGCTTTCCTCGCCGCCCAGGTGGAGCCCTCGAGGGCGTTGGCGCCGTAATCGCCCTCGAAGTAGACGTGGCCGATGGTGTCGCCCTTCTTCAGGCCCCGGGTGCGGGTGAGGAAGTCGACGGCGGCGATCATGTCGAGGTCGTAGGTCGTGCCGAGGACCTGGACGGCGTCCTTGCCGAGGAGCGAGGCCGCCCAGGCCTGCGGGAAGGTCAGCAGGTGGTCGCGCTGGACGTCGTCGAGCAGGGCGGCGACCACCGGGGAGCCGATGACCTCGGGCAGGGCCACCACGTCCGGGGCGATGTCGGCGTACGCGGTGACCGCCTTCTGTACGTCGTATCCGTAGTCCTTGACGGTGATCTCGACCTTGCGCCCGCAGATACCGCCGTGGGCGTTGGTCTCGTCCGCCCACATCTGCTGGGCCTGCACGATGCTCTTGCCGAGGGTGGCGTAGGGGCCGGTCAGATCGGTGAGGGCGCCGAGCCGGATGGTGGTGGCCAAGACTCCGGGGCCGGTGCGGACGCCGTCGGCGCCGTCACCGCCGCCCTTGCCGTCCGCCTTGGCGCTGCATCCGGTGGCTGCGGCCAGCAGGGCCAGGGCCCCGGCGAGGACGGCCGTGGTGGCGCGGTGTCTGGGGTGCGTGGCGTTCACGGGGTGTGCTCCTTGGGTCGCGCGGGGGCGGTGGGATGCGCGGTACGACGGGAGGGTGCGCCGGGCCGTCGGCGCCGGACGCGGTCGCGCAGGCGACGGGCCACGCCGTGCAGGCCGTCGGGGGCGCAGAGCAGGACGACGACGATGGCGGCGCCGTAGAGGTAGCGGGCCGCCTCGGTCGGGCCGACCGCGCCGTCCCCGGAGCCAGGAGCGGCCACCAGGGGCAGCTGGTCGGCGTAGCGGGTCATCAGCAGCGGCAGCGCGGTGACGAAGACGGCGCCCGCGGTGGCCCCGGCAACGGAGCCGAGGCCACCGAGCACGATCATGGCGAGGTAGTCCACCGAGAGGGCGAGGGAGAAGTAGTCGGGGACGACGCGGCGGAAGGCCAGGGCGAGCAGGACGCCTGCCAGCCCGGCGCACATCGACGACACGACGAAGGCGGCCGCACGGTGACGGGCCACGTCGACGCCCATCACCGCCGCCGCGGTCTCGCTGTCGCGCAGCGCGGCCAGGGCCCGGCCGGGGCGGGAACGCAGCAGTCCGCGCGCGGTGAACGAGGTCAGCGCGAACAGGACGAGTCCCAGATACCACAGGCGTTCCTCGGCGCCGAACGGCACGCCCAGGACGACCAGTTCGGGATCGCCGGTGGCGAAGCCGAATCCGCCGACCGTCAGGGGCGGCACGGAGCGGCCGTTGAAGCCGCCGGTGACGGAGTCGGCGGTCAGCAGCAGGTGATGGCCGAGGAAGACCAGCGCGAGTGTGGCCACGCCGAGGTAGATGCCGCGCACCCGCCCGGCGACCGGGCTGAACAGACCGCCCACGGCTCCCGCCAGGAGCACCGCGAGCACGGCGGCGAGCGCGGTCGGCACACCCGGTCCCGGCTCGCCGGCCAGCCAGGTGTAGCCGTAGGCGCCGACGGCGAGGAAGAAGGCGTGGCCGAGGGAGAGTTGTCCGGCGGTGCCGCTGAGCAGGGTCAGGCCGATCGCGCCGATGGCGGCGGCCAGGGAGAACAGGCCGATGCGCAGCCAGAAGGTGTCCAGGTAGAACGGGGGCACGCACAGGAGGAGCGCGATCAGGAGGGTCCGGGCGGTCTTCCGATGGCTGGGGTCAGACACGGGCCGCTCCCCTCGCGCCGAACAACCCGGTGGGCCGGACCAGGAGGACCAGGATCATCACGGCGTACGGGGCGACGTCGCCGAAGCCGTCACCGAGGACGTGCAGCTCGGACTGGTGGCCGGCGACGAGCGCCTCGGTCAGCCCGATCAGCAGGCTGCCGGCGAGGGCGCCGGCCGGTGAGGCCATGCCGCCGAGGATGGCGGCCGGGAACGCCTTCAGCGCGATCTGGCCGGTGGTGCGCTCCAGGCCGGGTGCGGGGAACGCGGCGAGGAACACGGCGGCCAGTGCGGCGAGCGCGCCGGCCAGGCACCAGGCGAGCATGCGCACCCGGGCCAGGCGTACGCCCATGAGCGCGGCCGCCTCCAGGTCCTCCGACGCGGCCCGCAGGGCCAGACCCCAAGCGGTGTACCGGAAGAGAGCGAAGGTGGCGGCCACGGTCACCGCGGACACGGTGATCGCGGCGAGTCGGCTGTCGGCGACGGTGACCGGTCCGGCCTCGGTCACCGCGTCGCCCCAGGGGTCGCCCAGCGGGAGCAGGTCGCCGCCGATGCGCCGGGAGAGGTCGGTGAGCAGGACGATGTCCACGCCGATGGTGACGATCGTCTGTGCGTGGGCGCCGTGCGCGTCCGGTCCGCCGCGCTGCAGCAGGAGACGGTCGAGGGCACCCGCGAGGAGTGCGGTCGCGAGGACGGCCACCGCGAGCGCGGCGGCGAAGCCGAGGTCCTCGTGGAGCACGGCGACGAGGTAGCCGCCGAGCAGCAGGAGGGAGCCGTGGGCGAAGTTGAGGACGCCCGACGCCTTGAAGATGACGACGAATCCGAGGGCGACCAGTGCGTGGACCGCGCCGAGGGCGAGGCCGTTGAGGAGGTCGTCGAGCAGGGTGGTCATGCGGCGTCCTCCCCGGATGTGCCGAGGTAGGCGCGCAGCACCGCGGGATCGCGGCGGACCTCGCCGGGGGTTCCGTGGGCGATGCGGCGTCCGAAGTCGAGGACGGTGACCTGGTCGGCAAGGCGCATGACGAGGCCCATGTCGTGCTCCACGAGCAGGACCGACAGGGAGAGTTCGGCGCGGATGTGCCGGATCACCCCGGCGGTGCGGGCGCGTTCGGCGGCGGTCATGCCGGCCACGGGTTCGTCGAGGAGGAGGACGCGCGGCTCGAGGCACAGGGCGCGGGCCAGCTCGACGCGTTTGCGATCGCCGTAGGAGAGGAGGGCGACGGGGTCGTCGAAGTGCGGTGCGAGGCCGACGAGTTCGGCGATCTCGCGGGCGCGCGAGCGGTGCTCGCGCTCTTCGCGCACCGCCCGTGGCAGGCGCAGGGCGCCGGCGGTGAAACCGGTGCGGCAGTGGATGTGGCGGCCGAGCATCAGGTTGTCGGCGACCGTGCCCTCGGTGGTGACGATGTTCTGGAAGGTGCGGGCCACCCCGAGCGCGGCGATGCGGTGCGGGGCGAGCCGGGTCAGGTCGGCCCCGTCGAGGCGAACCGTGCCGGCACTCGGGCGGGTGAGGCCGGACAGGACGTTGAAGCAGGTCGACTTCCCGGCTCCGTTGGGCCCGATGAGGGCGTGCACGGTGCCGGGCTCGACGGTGAAGGACACGCCGTCGAGTGCGGTCAGCCCGTCGAAGCGGACGGTGACGTCCCGCACCCTCAGTTCGGGGACGGTCATGCCGCCCCCTGGTCGTCGTCGGTCTCGCCGAGGTAGAGGCGGCGCACCGCGTCCGTGCGGGCGAGGTCGGCGGCGGGACCGGACAGCCGTAGCTCGCCGTTCTCCAGGACGTGGGCCTGGCCGGCGAGGGACAGGGCCGTCCCGGCGTTCTGTTCGACGAGCAGCACGGCGGTGCCCTGGGCGTGGATCTCGCGGATCACTTCGGCGATCCGGTCGACCATGAGCGGGGCCAGGCCGAGGGACGGCTCGTCGAGGAGCAGCAGGCGCGGTTCCGCCATGAGGGCACGGCCGATGGCGAGCATCTGCTGTTCTCCTCCGGACAGCAGGCCCGCGGCCTGCCGGGCTCGTTCGGCGAGCCGCGGAAACAGCGTGAACACGCGCTCGCGTGCCTCGGCGGTCCGGACGGGACCGCGGCGGCTGAGGCCGAGGCCGCCGCTGCGCAGGTTCTCGTCGACGGTGAGGCCCGCGAAGACGCGCCGTCCCTCGGGGACCTGGACCACGCCGGCGCGCACCGCGGCGACCGGGTCGCCGCCGTCGAGGACCGTGCCGCCGTAGCGGACGCATCCCGCGGTGATCTGGCCGCGGTGCAGGCGCAGTGTGCCCGACACGGCGCGTAGCAGCGTGGTCTTGCCGGCGCCGTTGGCACCGAGCAGAGCGACGACACAGCCGTGCGGCACGGTCAGGGACACGTCGCGGATCGCGGAGACGGCACGTCCGTACATCACGTCGAGGTGCTCTACGTGCAGGGTGGGCCCGTCGTCCGGTGGTGCCTGGGGCATCGCGGCTCCTCAGGGCCGTACCGGAAGGCGGTACGGCGTCGGGGGCTTGGGAGGAGTTCACGACAGCACGGGGGCCGGGGGGCGGTACAGGTGTCCGGGCGCGGTCGGTGCCGCGTCCCAGTGACGGGGACCGGCGCTTGTGCGCGCGCCCAGTGGGGCCGGGGCGTCCGGCCGAGGCGGGGACGGCCGGCCGTCAGAGGGTCGTCCCGGGGTGGCCGAGGCGGCGGGCGGTCAGGGCGAGAGCCGTTTCGATCAGGTCGGCGGGGCGGGACAGGAAGCGGCCGGTCAACTGCTCGTAGCGGCGCAGGCGGTTCAGCACGGTGTTGCGGTGGCAGAACAGCCGCCTCCCCGCTCGTTGGGCGGAGCCGTCGCAGGCTAACCACGCGGCCAGGGTGTCCACGAGCACCTCGGCGTCTGCGGGCTCCAGGCGCCGGAGCGGGCCGAAGGCGCGTTCCAGGAGCAGGGCGCCGAGTTCGGGACAGGTGACCACGAGCGCCTCGGGGAGGTGGTCGGTCAGCCGGACCGTGCCGCCCGGGTCCGGGCACAGGCGCAGGGCGGTGTCCGCCAGCCGGCGGGCCTCGCCGACCGCGGCCAGGCCGTCGACGGCGCTCGAGACACCCACGCGTGTCCCGGGCGCCGGTTCGTCGTGGAGGGGCAGGTGAGCGTCCTCGGCCAGGACGATGCCGTAGTCCGTGTGCGTTCCCGGGTACCAGTACGCCCTCGCGGCCGGGGGCAGCAGGGCGGGACCGCCGTCGGCGGGCCGTGCGCCCGCGGCGGCGATCACGATGTACCGCCCTTGTTCCGGGAGTCCGAGGGCCTGCGCGGTCTCGGGCAGGTCGGCGATCCGGCCCGTGCCGTCGAGCAGCGCGCCGGCCAGCAGCCGCGCCCGGTTCTCGCGATGCCAGGCGAGCCGCCGTTCGGTCTGCCGGTAGGCGTCGGCGACGAGCGTGCAGTGCTCGTCGACGAAGTTCCACACGTCGGACGCCACGTGCACCAGGAGCCGGACGTCCTCGGGAGCCGTGCGGGACGTGACGTCGAGGAGTTCCTGCCACACCAGGGAGCCGCCCAGCCGGAACGCGTGCAGCAGCGCGTGCAGGGGCAGACCCTGCTCGGCGCGGGTGACACCGATCTGCCAGGAGCAGCGGCGCGCCGCGTCCCGGGTGCCGTGCGGGTCGAGCAGGGAGGAGACGCTGTGGCGCAGTGAGCGGTGCACCTCCTTCCAGGTCGCCGCGTCGGTGTCGTCCGGACCGGCGCGGTAGGCGGGTTCGTGTGTGTGGAGGGCGGCGACCAGCCGGTCGGTGAGGCCGGGCAGGTTGTTCAGCAGCACGCGCGCGGCGCGGTGCAGCACGGGCAGGGCCTCGGCGCCGGTCAGCGAGCGGCCGCGCGGCGCGGGCGCCCGAGGCGCGGGCGACGGCTCGGGGCGGAGCAGGGTTCGTGGCCGTAAGACAGGGTGCATCGCGGTTCTCCCCCAGGGTCGGCTTCCCGGTGGTGCCCGCGGTGCGGCCCGCGGGCCGGCGCACCGGTCACGGAGCAGTGCCGGTGCGCCACCTGACTCGTCCTGCCCCGAAGAATGGCATACCGTCCAGTCGGTCCCTAGAGGTGTGCAGCGGTCTTTTCCGCCTGGTCCAGGAGACGTGCGAGTTCGACCCGGGAGCGGACGCCGAGGGCGGCGAAGACGTTGCGCAGGTGGTAGTCGACGGTGCGGTTGCTGACCGACAGGCTGAGAGCCACCTCGCGGTTGGTGGCTCCCTGCGCGACACAGCGGGCTATCCGCAGTTGCTGCGGGGTCAGCCGGGCCAGCGCGCCCGGTCCGGCTCCCGGCGGTGTCGCCGCCTCGGCGGTACCGGCCTCCCCGTTCGCCCGCAGTTCCGCGGCCGCCTGCTGCGCCCACGGCCGGGCACCGCAGCGTTCGAAGCCGAGCAGGCCGGCCCGCAGGTGGCTGCGCGCCTCGCCCGGCCGGCGGCGTCTGCGCAGCCACTTGCCGTACAGCAGTTCCGTGCGGGCCCGTTCGAAGTCGCCGGCGGTCTCCTCGTGCCGTCGCAGGGCCTGCCGGTACAGCGCTTCGGCGGTGTCGTGCGGGGCGAGGAGAGCACGGCAGCGCAGGAGCTGGGCGGGCGCCTGGGGATCGGCTTCGCAGGCCGCCCAGAGCGCGAAGTCCTCGACCGCGTCCCCGGCCTGGTCCGGCTGGCCGGCGAGCGCGCAGGCCTCCACGAAGCAGGGCACGGCCAGCATCCACACGGCGAAGTGGCCGCGCCGGGCGCCGGGCCGGACCAGTGGGCCGAGCCGGTCCGCGGCCTCGCGGGGACGGCCGCCGCCGAGGTCCGCACGGGCCGCCGCCCACTGGGCGAGCGTGGCGGCCTGTGCCAGGCCATGCCGCCGGGCGGTGCAGAGCGCGGCGGACACGTGCTCGGCGACGGTGCCCCTGTCGCCCTCGATCGATGCCGCGAGAGCCAGCACGGCGTGGTGGTGAGCGGCCGTGTTGCGCTGCCCGGCGCGATAGGCGCTGCGCAGTCCCTCCTCCGCGCGGGTCCGGGCCAGCGCGTGCCGTCCGGCCCGCAGCTCGCCGTAGGCCAGGTACTCCAGCGCCCGCGCCTCGTGCGCGCCGAAGCGGCGGGTGCGAGCCGCCGCCAGCGCCCTCGCGGCGATCCGGCAGGCGGCGGTGATGTCGCCGAGCAGCAGGGCGGCCGCCGCCGACCGCAGCAGCCGTTCCGGTTCGTCCGTCCCTTCGGCCTGGTCCACGACGCGGCGGAGGGGGGCGGCGGCCCGGTCGAATCGGCCCCGGAGCACGGCCTCCATGCCGGCGCGGTGGTCACGCAGCGGATCGGGGGGATCGGCAGGCGCGGCGGGGCCGGCGCCGCCCGCCGCCGGCCGCACGTGCTCGGCGGGCGCGGCACGGCCGCCGCCCGAGCCGCTGGTACCGTCCGCGCCGGGCAGCGGGCCGTCCCGGCCCCGGTCGCCGCGCGCACCCGGGTCACCGCGCCCGCCGCGCCCGGCGTTCTCGTCCTGGCCGTCCGGCACACCGTCGTGGTCCGTGCCGTCCGCCAGTGTCCGCAGGCACGCGCTGATGTCTCCCGCCGCCCAGGCCGCCTGCGCCGCGCTCAGGACGGCCGCGCCGGATCGTCCGGGGTCGTGCGGCGCGAGCAGCGCGGCGGCGAGGAGCAGGGTCTCGCGGGCGTCGTCCACCGGGCCGTCCCCCCACAGGACCATCCCGCGCAGCAGCTCGGCACGTGCGCGTACGGGGAGGGGGGCCGGATGGTCGCGGACCGCGTCGAGCAGGTGCAGTGCACGGGCCGACTCCCCCGCGAGCAGGGCCTGTTCGGCAGCGGCGGTGTAGCGCCGCAGCCGCGGCAGGCCGTCCGGCGTCAGCTCCGCGGCGCGGGTGTGGGCGCGGCAGCGCAGCGCGGGCGGGGCCCCGGTCGCCGGGTCGGCCGCGGTGGAGGAAAGGGCGGCCGCGAGCGGGGGATCCGGTGCCGCGGCGGACAGGGAGCGGTGCAGCAGCGGGATCAGGTCGCGACCGTCCGGACACGCGCGGGCCAGCGCGTCGTGCGTCGCGCGGCGTCGCTCGGCCGGCGCGCCGGCGTACACCGTCCGGCGCAACAGCGCGCTGCGGAAACCGAGTCGGCCGTCGGTGAGATCGAGCGGTTCGGGCAGCGGATGCAGGCGCGGCGGGGTGTCCGAGAGGCGGCCGAGCGCCCGCAGGACCAAGCCTGCGTCGGCGAGCGGCTCCCCCGTCGCCGCTACGGCGGCCGCGACCGTCAGCAGCAGGTCCCGCTGACCGGTCGGCAGCCCGGTGAGGTGGCGGCCGGCCAGGCCGGTGAGTGTTCCGGCGTCGGCGAGGGGCCTGGGCAAGGGTGTGTGGCCGCGCAGCTGGGCGGGGGTCAGCCGGTGGAGCAGGCGCAGCAGGAGGGCGGGGTTGCCCTCTGCCGCGGCTGCGACCTGCGCGCGCACCCCGGGATCGAGGGCGCCCGGTGCGGCCTCGTCCAGCAGGGCCGCGGCGTCCGGCGGGGCCAGGGGGCCGAGGCGCAGCAACGGCAGCCCCGTGAACTCCGCGTCGACCGGCAGGTGTCCGGCGACGGTGAGGAGGAGGGCGACCCGGCTCGCGGCGGGGAGCCGTGCGGCCAGGTGCCCGAGGGCGGCACGGGAGCCCGCGTCCCACAGGTGGGCGTCGTCCACACAGAGCAGGACCGGCCCGGGTGCGGCCGTCGCCTCCGGCGCACCGAGCGGGTCCGGGTCCGAGCCGGCGGCACGGGTGGCAGGTGCGCCGGCGGCGTCCCACAGGGCCCGCAGGTCGGCGTGGTGCCGCGGGTTCCGGGCGGGATCGGCGGGGACGGCGATCACCGGTCCTACGCCGAAGGAGCGGGCCGCGAACGCGAGGAAGGCGGAACGTCCGCAACCGGGTTCGCCGGTCACGACGCAGGCCGCGCCGCCGCTCCTCAACCGGTCCAGCAGGGCTTCCAGCGCACGGCGTTGTGAGCCGGGCCGGTATTCCGACGCAGCGGATTCAGGAGGTGTTCGCCCGCTCATTCCCACGACCTTACTGACGCGTCAGGACGGGCGTAAGGCGTCCGTCCAGGGCGAGTGTCGGCCCAGGACCGCTACGACCTGCGGTTTTGCGAGGTGGGGGCGGTACGCGGCATGTGGCGTGGCCCAATGGGCCCGGCCCTGGGCGGTGCACCGGCACAACGTCCGCGGCGGCCGTCCGCGAGGGGCGGCCGCCGCCGTGCCGTCGGCGAACGGTCAGGAGGTGTGCGGGCAGTTGCCCCGGTACTCCTCGATGGTCAGGCTCGGCCGCGGCACCGGGCACAGGAACTGCTCGTAGCGGGTGTCGTCGTCGATGAACCGCTTCAGCCACGCGATGCTGTACTTCGCGATCGTCGTGTTCGACGTGTTGGGGGTGAAGTGGGTGGCGCCGTTCAGCTCCAGGTACGCCCGGTCCAGTGAGGCGGGCAGGGTGTTGTAGAAGGGCTCGGCGTGGGTGGCGACGGGCGCGATGGTGTCGCCGTCGGCACCGAAGACGAGCGTGGGGGTGCTGATCTCGGGCCAGGTCTTGTCGAGGTTCCACGGCGTCAGTGGGATCGCCGCCCGCAGTGAGGGGCGTGTCTTCGCGGCTTCCAGGGTGCCGCCGCCGCCCATCGAGTGGCCCATGACGCCGAGGCGTGTGCTGTCGACGCGGCCGCGGACCGGGCTGCGCTGGGTGAGGTAGTCGAGGGCCGCGAGCAACTGCCGCCCTCGGGAGTCCGGTTGGTCGAGTGTCGTCAGTGTGTCGATGGTGAAGACGACGAATCCCTGGGACGCCAGGCGCGGGCCGAGCCAGGAGATGGACGACTGGGTACCGGTGTAGCCGGGTGAGACGGCTATGGCTCCGAAGGTGCCGTCGGCGGTGCTGGTCGGGTAGTAGACGGTCCCTCCGCCGAAGCCGGTCACCGCCAGCGGGGAGACGGCCGACTCGGAGACGGCGTACGGGCCGCGCGAGGCCTCGATGCTCGACTCGGTCGGCGCCGGGCCGCGCTCATAGGGGTTGTCCGCTCCGTGGGCCGCCGTTCCGCCCAGGGTGGTCAGGCCGACGACGGCGGCGGCCGCGGTGGCGAGGGCGGCGAGCCGGCCGGTACGGCGGGCCGAGCGCGGACGGTGGGCGGGAGTCACGGTGCTGCTGCGCGGGTGCTGCACGACGGATCGTCCTCTCTGTCGTGGCGAGCCGCCTGGAGGGGCACGAGTCGCACGCGGGGCGTGCGACGGCCCGACGGGCGCCGCCGCTGGACTGGCCGTGCCACTGTCGACGCCGAGCGGCCCCTCGGTCACCGGCAGAATCACCGGTCCCGTCTCCCCGTGCCTGTCTCTCCGGCGTCCTTGCACCGCGGCCGCCGGCCGTGGTAGGCGTATTGGCCCGCGCCGTTGAGGGGGCTGGAGCACGCGTAGAGGCGCTCGATCACCCGTTTCATCACCGAACTGTCGTCTCCCAGCCAGATCGGACCGGCCGGCACGAGGATGTCCGCCGCCATGACCTTCTCGTACAGCGCCGCCCAGGCGTCCGTCTCTGCGGTGACCGTTTCAGCGTGCAGTTGAAGACGAGGGCACGCAGGTCGTCGTAGCGGGCGGGCGGCGTGTCGGCGGTGTGGCGGTCGCGGGTGCTCCGGAAGGCCGGGCCACCGTGCCCGTCATGGTGGCGCAGAGCCTCCGTCGTGCTGGCCCGCCGGCCGCGGCACCGGCCGCGGCACAACCTGTCCACGGCAACCACTCCGACGGACGAACGACCGGGAGGAGGTCACCTGCCGTAACGCCGCTCCCGGGCGGCGTACGAGCGCAGCGCACGCAGGAGATCTATCTGGCGGAAGGCGGGCCACAGGACTTCGACGAAATGCACCTCCGCATACGCGGACTGCCAGAGCAGGAAGCCGGACAGCCGCTGCTCACCCGAGGTGCGGATGATGAAGTCCGTGTCGTGGCCCGCTGTGGAGTACAGGTTGTCGGAGATGTGCTGGAGGTCGAAGTTCTCGGCCAGTTCGCGCGGGTCGCCTCCGCCGGAGATGTGCTTCTCGAAGGCGGACCTGACCGCGTCGATGATCTCGCGGCGCCCGCCGTAGCCGACCGCCACGTCGACCTTGAGGCCGGTCCGGCCGGTGGTGCTCGCGACGGCGTCCTTCAGGGCGCTCGCGGTCTCCCCCGGGAGAAGGTCCAGAGCGCCGATGACCTCGATCTGCCAGGCCTCGTCGGCCGCGCAGATGCTCGCCACGGTCTCTTCGATGATGCTGAGGAGTGGCCCGAGTTCGGCCGGAGGCCGGTGCAGGTTGTCGTCGGACAGCATCCAGAGGGTGACATGCTCGATGTCCGCGGCGGCACACCAGCGCAGGAAGTCGCCGACCTTCGCCCCGCCGACGCGGTAGCCCTCGCGAGGATCGTCGTGACCTGCCCCGCGGGCCCAACGACGGTTGCCGTCCAGCATGATCGCGACGTGCCGAGGACGCGGCAGGCCGTCCAGCTTGCGCGACAGACGCCTGACGTACAGGGCCTCCAATGCCGAGCGAAGCGCCCTCAATGCCACGTGCCATGTCCTTTCGTGTCCCCCACCAACGGCTTGCGGGGGCCACCGTATCGCCCAGCACGAGACTTCAGCCATCAACCCCGCTCAAGCGGATCTGAGGCGGTTCTCCGGCCGGGCACCGGACAGTGGCGTGGTCGTCCGTCGCTGCGACCATGGAAGGAGGCCCGCCATCTGGTATCCGCTGCGTCCCCGCCACGTGGGCCGTGCGATCTGCCGTGCCCTGGCGACCTTCGGCATGCTCTACACCGGGCCGCACCCCGAGGCCGAACCGCTGACCGGACCCGCCCCCGGCCACCCGGAGCGGCTGTGCGCGGACGTACCGCTGACCCCGCTGGAGCGCCGGCTGGTCCGGGAGTTGGGCGTGGGGTAGCGCGGGCCGCGCATCACGCGAAGGAGCGCACAACGCAAAAAAAGCGCCGCTGCCGGGGTCCCGGCAGCGGCGCTTCGAGAAAGAGGGTGTTGGATGTTCCCCCCCCCGGGTTCTTCG
>NZ_JBVIIT010000012.1:228431-248656 GCF_055569615.1 Streptomyces sp. NPDC031379
GGGGTGTGGTGGGACAAGACTGCGCGCCGACCCCTGTGGGGGCGCGGGTGGGGGGGGGGGGGGGGGGGGGGGGGGGGGGGGGGCAAAGAAAAAAAAAAAAAAAAAAAAAAAAAAAAAAAACCCCCCCCCCCCCCCCCCCCCCCCCCCCCCGCTTCGAGAAAGAGGGCGTCGGATGTGCCGCCCTCCGGGTTCTGCGGTCTCAGGTCGGGCTCACGCCTTGCGGTAGGCGACTCGCCTGGCCATGTTCGTCAGTTCGCTGCGCCACACCTGGTCGACGGGCGCGTCGGCGATGGCCTTGCAGCCCCGCTCGACGAGGCTGTCGATGTGCTTTTCGACGTCGGCGGGCACGCCGGTGTCCACGAGGCGCCGGCGCACCTCGTCGGGCGTGTGGCCCGGCTCCGTGATCAGGCTGTGGATGCGCTCGTCGCGCTGCATCGCCCAGCCCAGCAGCAGCGTCATCTTGTGCTGGGTGAAGTCGAGGCCGGTGGGCTTGCCGGTGTCCGCGGAGTCACCGAAGGCGTCCAGCAGGTCGTCCCGGAGCTGGAACGCCTCCCCCACCGCCTCGCCGTACTCCTCGAAGGCAGGAGCGAGATCATTGCGGCCCGCCGCGTTCGCGCCGACCACCAACGGCCGGTGGATGGTGTAACGGCCGGACTTGATCTTGGCGATCAGACGGGAGAGCCGGGGGTCGACCGAGAACTCGGCGGCCGCGTGGACGTCCATGTACTGGCCGATCATCACTTCGGAGCGCAGCTTGTTCCACTCCGGCAGCGCCGACCTCGGTGCCTCGGACATCAGCTCCCCGGAGTACACGAGCGCGAGGTCGCCGACGAGGATGGCCACGCCCTCGCCGTAGCGGCGTGACTCACCCTGCCACCCGGCGCTGCCGTGCAGCGCCAGGTACTTCGCGTGGACCGTCGGCAGGCCGCGCCGCTGGCTGGAGTCGTCCAGGACGTCGTCGTGGATGAGGGCGGACAGGTGCAGCATCTCCACGGCCGCGCCGGCCGCCACGATCCCGGGGTCGTCGGGGTCGCCGCCGGCGGCGAGATAGCCGGCGATGCAGAAAGCGGGCCGGATCCGCTTGCCGCCGGAGGCGATCAGCTCGGACAGCGCGTCGATGGGGACGGTCGCACGTTCGTCCACTCCGGTCCACGCGTCGCGCTCGGCCGCGAGAAGGGAACGCAGCCGGTCCTCGACGCGCTGCAGCAGCTCGGTGCTGGTACGGCGCGCGAGGTCGGCGGCCTCCTGGCCGGTGTCGGTGGTCAAGTCCGAAGTCACACGTATCTCCTCGGGTTTAGATGTAGGGGCACTTGAGTGGGAGGGCTCGGATGCCGTCCGACCAGGCCGTCATGGCCTTGGCCGGGTACGCGCCCGACCGTGGGCGACGGCACCTGCGCAGGGCGAATCTAGAGTTCCCCTTTAGTGCCGATGGACTGCGAATGGTGAACGTTGACACCCTCAACGGCCCCGTGGAAACCTCCCTGTGCACCCATAGTTACGTCCGGGCAGCGTCGGGGGGTATGGAATGGACATGACGCGCTGTATCCGTTGAATAAGGGACGCTGCCCGCAGGGCCGGATGTGAATCATGCGCCGATAATTCCCCGACTCGGACCGTCCGATCACAGCCGTGGAGTCTTCCAGTGATTTCGACGTGGGATCCGACGTACCGGCTCTCCCTCTCTCCCGGGCCCGCTCATGGCCGGACAAGCCATCTCATGAAGGAGATTGAATGGAGTTTCACGCCTGCCCCAAATCCCGCGCTCAGGAACCCGGCGAGGCGACCGAGGCCCTCTGCGCCTCGTGCATCCGGCAACTGGAGGGCAACCTGCGTGCGCTTCCCGGTCTCTACCAGGAGAGTCTGCACCACATAGCGCCGGTATCCCGGCGAATGCACCAGACGCGGGTGTCCGGGAGCCGGAGCAGGGATCACCTCAACATGTCCGCGCTCGACGCCCGGCACAACATCCTCACCATTCTCGAGTCATGGTCGGAGTTCGTTGCCGACGAACTCGGAAAAGTCGCCCCCACACGCTCGGTTCCCCACTTGACGGACTTTCTGCTGCTGAACCTGGAGTGGCTCTCCGCCCAGCCTCCGGCGGCTGATTTCGCTGACGAAATCGACGGCCTGCGGCTGGAGCTGCTGCGCACCATCGACCCAGACCCGAGTGAAGTTCATATGCTCGACTGGCAGTGTGTAGTCGACAACTGCACGGGGACGATCAACACATCGCCCCAGCGCAGCGGGAACACAGACAGGAGAAGCATCCGGTGTTCGTCGGGCCACACCTGGGAAATGCACGAATGGATCACTCTGCGACCGCTCATGGAACGGCAACGGAAGACCGTCACCGCCTGAGGAAACCGCCACGCCACCGGCTGGTGCCCACCAACGTGGCCGCCCTGGCCGCGGGTGTGTCCGAAGCGACGATCCGCAAGTGGGTGAGCCGCGGAAAGATCACCCGCTACGGATCGCCGGGCCGGTCCGAGTTCGACATAGACGAACTGACCCAGATCGCACTGCGACGACGGGGTTGAGCAGGAGCCGCAGATCGTGGTGGCCGTGACATTCGCGCAGGTCGGCGGGGCACCTGCGGTGGTGACAGCGGCCTTTGTGAGCGTCGGGAGCCGGTGACGGGCACCCGACGCTCACTGCTTGCCGCCCTTCCTTCTAGGGCAGTGACCGGGACAGCGCGCGGTCCGTCAGCGGGCCCGCGGCCCCGGTGTACGCCTCCGGCTCGAACAGGTCGGTCAGCCGGGCGTCGGTGAGAACGGCCGACGCCCGGCTGTCCTGCCGCAGGACCTCGGCCAGCGGCTCGCCGGTGCGCGCCGAGCGGGCGGACGCCTCGTTCAGCAGATCGCGGGCCTGGGCCTTGCCGAGCAACGGGGCGAGGACGACGGCGATGCGCTCGGAGACGATCTGTCCCCCGGTGATCCGGGTGTTGGCGCGCATGCGCCGCGGGTCCACCGCCAGCTGGGAGACGAGTTCGACCGCTTGGTGCGCCGCGCCTCCGGCCAGCCGCAACAGGGCGCGCAGCGGCTCCCATTCGGCGTGCCAGGCGCCGGCGGACCGCTCGTCCTCGCTCGGCAGACAGCCCAGCACGGTCGCGGCGAGCTGCGGCGCCTGCAGGGCGGCGGATCTGATGGCCGTCGCCAGCACGGGGTTGCGCTTGTGCGGCATCGCCGAGGAGGCGCCCCGGCCGCTGGGCGCCGGTTCGTGCACCTCGCCGACCTCGGTCCGGGTCAGGGACAGCACGTCGACGGCGATCTTGCCGAGGGCTCCGCACAGGAACGCGGTGGACGTGGCCACGTCCACCACGGGCGTGCGCAGCACATGCCAGGGCACGAGGGGGGCGGACAGCCCCAGTTCGGCCGCGAACGCCTCCGTGAGTTCCTGGACGTAGCCGGCCGGGTCGGCTTCCGGCGCGAACGCGAGGTAGCCGGCCAGGGTTCCTGCGGCGCCGCCGAGTTGGACGGGAAGCCCCCCGGCGGTCAGCGCGTCGAGCTTCTGTGCCGCGTCCAGGACGAGATGGCGCCAGCCCGCGGCCTTGAGCCCGAAGGTCGTGGGCACCGCGTGCAGGGCGAGGGTCCGGCCCGCGATCAGGGTGTCCCGGTGTTCCCGGGCGAGTTCCGCCAGCGCTTCCTCGGCGCGTCGCAGGTCGGCGCGGACCAGCCGCAGGGCCCGGCCGGCGACCAGGACGGTCGCCGTGTCGAGGATGTCCTGGCTGGTCGAACCGCGGTGCACATGGCGGGCCGCATCCGTGTCCCGGCTCGCCACCAGCGCGGTGAACTCCCGCACCAGCGCCACCACCGGGTTGGCGGACTCACGCGCCTGCCGGGACAGGGCGACCAGGTCGAGACGGTCGGCCCGCGCGGCCTCGGTGATGACCCGTGCGGCGGACTCGGGGACCGTGCCGAGCCGGGCCTGCGCCCGGCTCAGGGCCGCTTCGGCGTCCAGCATGGCCTGCAGCCACGCCCCGTCGGAGACCGCGGCCAGGACAGGGGTGGCCGCCCAGACCGGTGACAGCAGACCGGGGTCCGCCGGCTCCGGCACCAGGCCGGCCCCCGCATCCGCGGTGAGGGTGGTGTCAGTGGGCATGGGTGAGTCCTTGTCCTGTGTGAGCTTCCGTCGCGCCCGCGGCCGGCCCGCCGTGGGTGGCCGCGGTCCCCACCGTGCCGGTCCCGGCCCGTCCGCCCTCGCCGCCGCAGTCGAGGGCGGCCCGGGCGATGGCGTCGGAGTCGGTGAGGGTCACCGAGTTGACGCCGGGCCGGATGCCCGCGGCCGTCACCCAGTGCACCGACTCCGTGGGCACGCCGAACGCGAAGCGGCGCGGATGCGCCCGTCCCTCCGCGTCGATCAGGCGGAAGGGCCGCTCGGTGACGGCCAGTCCGTCGCTCTCGTACCTGCCGCCGGACCGCGTGCGGATGCGGTAGGCGGCGCACTGTCCGGTGTCCAGCAGATGGCGCAGCAGCGGATCGTCCGTGCGGCTCAGCGTGATGTCGGGCAGGCGTGCCTCGACCAGCGCGTCCACCCGGACCTCGGAACCGGGCACGAGCGGTGAACCGACGGTGTATCCGGTGTCGTCGGCCGCGACCCGCAGGTCGGGTCCGACCACCTTCAGCACGCCGGCCTCGATCAGGGCGATCATCTCCTCGACGCGTCGCGCGGGCGGTCCGATCGAGAGGAAGGCGTTGAGCGGGGTGTACCAGTTGTCCAGGTCGGCGCGGTACGAATCACCGTGCAGCCCGCCGTGGTCGACCGCGAGGCGGATCTCGTTGCGCAGGTCCCGCAGGACGTCGAGTGCGGCCTTGAGGGGGCCGCTGACATTGCCGGACCTGGCTTCGGAGACGTCCTTGCGCAGGTGGTCGAGGAGCCAGTCGGTGAAGTCCCAGGAGCCGGTGAACTCCCGGTCCCGGTACGGGCGGGCGATCAGTTCCCAGTCCCATCGGTACTTCTCGCCGATGCCGTACGCCGAGAGGACGGCGTCCTTCTCCCGCTCCCCCGGTCCGGCCGCCAGGAAGTCGTCATGGAGCTGCTGCGCCCTGGAGATGTGTCCGCGTGACGTGAACAGCGTCCGGTAGTAGACGGCCTCGACCTCCTGGGAGATCAGCGGCCACAGGTCCTTCCTGAAGTCGAGCCCGGAGTGCTCGTGGGTGCGGCGCAGCTCCGCGATGCGCTCGGCGGTGAGCAGAACCGGCTCGTGACGCCCGTGCGGGCCCTTCTCGTTCTCGCCCCGGGCCTGGTACGGGATGCCCCGCCGGGACCCCGCGTAGATCCGCGGCTCCCGCCCGCAGGGGCGGTAGACGAGCAGCCCGCCGAGCCGGGCGAAGGAGCCGCCGCGGCCGACGGTGAGTTCGGCCATGTAGTCGAAGAAGTTGAGTCCCAGCCCGCGCAGCAGCACCTTGGTGCCCGGCGCCAGCACGTCCAGGTCGACGTCTGCGGGGTTGGCCGGCGCGATGTACGTCAGTCCCGCCTCGCGTACCCGGGAGGCGAACTCCCGCTCGGCGGTGTGCGCGCGGGCCGGCAGATGCCCCTGGCACAGGATCACGGCGTCCAGGCCCGCGAGCACGGTTCCGTCGTCGAGCACCACCCGCTGCAGGGCTCCGTCCCCTGCGTCCGGATCGTCGTCCAGGGCGACCGCGAGGGAGGCGTGCGTGGTGACCGTCAGCCCGGCGGGCGCGCCCTCGATGGCGCGCTGGTACGCCCACTGCAGGTACCAGCCGTAGAACGCCCGGGTCGGATAGGTGTCGGGCCCCAGCGTGCGGGCCTCCTCGAGGACGTGGGCCGGACGGCCGTCGCCGAACCGGCCCGCGACGAGCGCCACGGCCCACTCGTGCAGGCTCGGCCCCGGTTCCAGGGGACCCTGCAGGTCCACGGAGGCGTCGGTGAACACCGATATCTGTCCGGCGACGGTGTTCATGAGGAGCTGGCGGGACTGATCGGTGCGCCACACCTTGCCGGAGCCGGGCGGGTAGGGGTCGATCACGTGGATGCGGACCGTGCTGCCCTCGGGCTGCGAGCGGGCGTTGGCGCAGAGTCGTTCGACCACCGAGAGCCCGCGCGGGCCGCTGCCTATGACGCCCACAGTGCAATGTCTCGTTGTCATGGTTCCTGTTTCTGCCGATGTCGAGAAACACAGCAAGGGCGGCGGTTGCCGCGCCGGGCGGCTCACAAGGCGTCAAGCGGGCGAAGACCTCACCACTCGACCAGCGCGAATCCCGCCGCCATGCCTCCGCCGAAACCGGCCATGAGGATCAGGTCACCGGGTCGGAACGCGCCCGTGCGGGCGGCTTCGGCCATGGTGATCGGGATGGAGGCGGCTCCCGTATTGCCGTAGTGCGTCAGCGAGAGGTGCATGGTGGCCCGGGACAGGGCCAGTCCCGCGAAGACGGTGTCGAGCATGACGCCGTTGGCCTGGTGCGGGACGAAGTGGCTGATGTCGTCGGGACCGACGCCGCTCTCGTCGAGGAACTGCTTGGTCAGGAGTGGCAGGCGGTCCTCGACGAAGCCGCGTACCGCCCGGCCGTCCATGGTGAAGTACTGCAGGCCGGCGTCCAGGGCGGCCGGGTCGGCGGGCAGCCGGCTGCCGCCGGCGGGCACCTCGATCAGGCCCGACAGCTCACCGAAGGTGTGCGCGGTGACATTGCGGATACGCGCTCCCCGGTCCAGGCCCAGGACCATCGCGCCGGCGCCGTCACCGAACAGGACGACGGTCCTGCGGTCGGCCGGGTTCAGGATGCGCGAGTACACGTCGGCGCCGATGACCAGCGCGTGGCCGCCCCGCCTGGCGAGGATCCCCTCGACCGCGGCGAGCGCGAACACCTCGCCGGAGCAGACTGCGTTGACGTCGAAAGCGGCCGCGTCCACGGCGCCGAGCAGCTGCTGCACATAGGCGGCGGTGGGCGGCTGCGGCCGGTCGGGTGTGGAGGTGGCGACGACGATCACGGACAGCTGGTCGGCGGTGACGCCGGCCGACCGCAGGGCGGCCCGCCCCGCGGCCGCGGCCAGGTCCGACGTGGCCTGCTCAGGCGCGGCCCAGCGGCGCTCCCGGATCGCGGTCTTTCGGATGACCCAGGCGTCATCGACCCCCGCCGCCGCTCCGACTTCGTCATTGGAGACAACTCGATCCGGTACATATGCACCCGTACCGAGGACCCCGACTTCGGTCATGCGCCTGTCTTCCCCTCAGGTGGTCTTGAACTGACTGTGCGAACGGCCGCGAAGGAGCGGCCGTTGCCGGCAGGAAACCGGATCCGCGCACAGGGGCTGCGGCCGGCGGGTCCCGGGTCGGACCACCGGTGGGCGCCCCTGGCGCGGTGAGCAGTGCCCAGGGCTCGGGCCGGTGCGCTGGGCACCGGCCCCGCCGGCAGGGCACTGTGGATGAGGGCGATCAACGACACCAGCGATCGGCTGGTCCTCGTCGTCGTGCTTGACCGCGTTGGCCTGCGCATGTCGATGAACCGCGTCGGCCTGTGCATGGTGCTGACGTGCAGGCGTTGACGTGCACGTACCTGACGTGTGGGGGCTAGCGCGTCTCGTAGATGCGCTTGTGGCCGCGCAGGGCCGCCAGCCGGAAGGGGCCCGTGGTCTCGGCCGGGGTGGGGTGGTCGCCGCCGTCGGCCGGGAAGGAGCGCTCGTGCAGCTCGCGGTAGCGGGCGTAGTCGACGGGCTCGCGCCGGTCGATCGCCTCGCGGTGGGCCTCGGTGCGCAGGTGTTCCCGGTAGCCGGGGACGACGGTTCCGGCGAAGAACTCGGCGACGCTGCCGGAGCCGTAGCTCAGGAAGCCGATGGCCTGGTCGGTCAGGTCGTCCGCCTGGTCGAGCAGAGCGGCCAGACCCAGGTACACCGAGGCGGTGTAGCTGTTGCCGATGACCTTGTTGTAGGCCGTGGTCAGCCCGAGGTCACGGGTGACGCGGTCCTCGTCGATGTCGGAGCCGCAGTAGTTCAGCAGCTGGCGGTGGGCCTTGTAGGCCATCTTGGTGAAGGGCTGGTGGTAGCAGAACGCGGCGAACTCGTCGAGCGCGCGCCCGCCCTGCTCCGTGTAGTCCTTCCAGCTGCCCTCGACCGCCAGCAGATACGCGCTGATGGACTCCTGCCCGTCGACCAGGGCGGCGTCCCGGTAGTTCGGCCGCCAGAAGTCCATGACGTCGGCGGTGAACACGCCCGACGGGTCCTCGATGCGCACCAGCGCGGGGTCGGTGCCGACCAGCATGGCCACGGCGGCGGCGCCCTGGGTGGCCTCTCCCGGGCTGTCCAGCTCGTACTTGGAGACGTCGCTGGCGATCACGAGAACCCGCTGGGCCGGGTCGCGGCGCACCAGGCCGATGGCGAACTGCAGGGCGGCCGTCGCCCCGTAACAGGCCTGCTTGAGTTCCACGACCCGGGTCGCCGAAGGCAGCCCGAGCAGCGAATGGACGTAGATGCCGGCCGACTTCGCCTGGTCGATCGAGGACTCGGTCGCGAAGATGATCGTCCGGATCCCGTCGCTGCCGTGCCGCTCGATGATGGGCGCGGCGGCGGCCGCGGCGATGGTCACGATGTCCTCGTCGGCGGCGGGCACGCTCATCGACTGCTGGCCGATGCCTTTGTGGTACTTGCCGACATCGGTGCCGTTGTGCTCGGCGAGGACCGTGTGGGGCAGGACGAACTCGGTCGTCGCGAACGACAGATCGTGAATTCCTATGGCGGAATCGTTGGCCATTTCCCTAAACACCAACCTTTGCGGTCTTGTTGTCGCGTTCCAGCTGGACGTGTGCACGCATGAGTTCGCCCGGGTTCGTCTGGGCCGCCAGGAGGGAGAGTTCACCGCACAGCACCGTCGCCGCCGCGATGACGGCGAGCCGGCGGGCGTTCTCGCCGGGTTCGCGCTCTTCCCGGCAGCCGAGCCGGGCGAGGTTGGTCTCCACGAATCCGAGACCCTTGCCGTTGCCGACGGTGCCCACGATGAGGTTGGGCAGCGTGCAGGCGAAGTAGAGGTCGCCGTCGCGGTCCTCGGCCATGACGACGCCCTGGGAGCCCTCGACGATGTTGGCGGCGTCCTGGCCGGTGGCCAGGTAGAAGCCGAGCAGCATGTTCGCGAAGTGGGCGTTGGCCGAGCGGATGCCGCCGGCGAGCAGGGTGCCGAGCATGTTCTTGCGGATGTTCAGCTCGACGATCTTGGCGGCCGTGGTGTGCAGGACGCCCTCGACCACGTCGCGCGGCACGAGCAGCTCGGTGACCACGTTCTTGCCGCGGCCGAGGATGCCGTTGATCGCGGTCGCCTTCTTGTCCGTGCAGTAGTTGCCGGAGATCGATCCGTAGGAGATGCCCGGGATCGTCTCCAGCAGGTGCTTGAGGAGCACGTCGGAGGCGAGGGTCGCCATGTTGTGACCGGAGGCGTCGCCGGTGGAGAACTCGAACCGGATGAAGAGCAGGTTGGCGTTGATCTCGTGCCGGATGTTGATCAGCTCGGCGAACCGGCTGCAGGTGCGCACCACCTCGCGCAGCTCGCCGATGCGGGCGTCGATGGTCCGCGCGGCCGTCAGCGCGGTCTGCGCGTCGACCGCCTCGACCAGCACCGAGCGGGTCATCCGCTCGTCCACGAGGGTGGCGACGATGCCCTTCTCGGCGAGCATCGAGACCTTCGCGCCGCGGCCCACGGAGGGCCACAGCGGCGACTCGTAGGTGGCGAGCGGGACCGGGGTCTCCGTGGTGGCGACGTTCCCCGAGATGCGCAGGGGGCCCACCCACCTCATCGGGACGCCGGCGATCGCGTGTGCCTCAGTCATCGTGTGCTTCCCGTCGTCTCGTGCGGAACGTCGAAGGTGCTGGAACGCCGGGCGAACGGACGCGTGTCGATGCCCCGGTCGGTGCAGAAGTCGCGCAGCTCGCCGCGGATCAGCAGGTCGCAGCGCGTCAGGTCGGCGGGGGTGCGCGCCCCGAGCATGGTCTGGAGCGCGGCCAGCTGGTCGAGCCAGGCCGACAGCAGCGCGATCAGCGCGTCGACGCCGCCGTCCAGGAGCGTGCGCAGGAACTTCCCCGAAGCGCCGACTCCGGAGGCGCCGAGTGCCAGGGCGCGGGCGACGTCCAGCGGGTTGCGCACGCCGCCGGAGGCGAGGACGGGGATGCCGACGTCCTGCGTGTCCAGAAGGCAGGCGGCGGTGGACTGTCCCCAGTCGTGGAGGTAGCCGTAGTCGGCGATCTCCCGCCGGCCGTTCTCGATGCGGGCGAAGTCCGTGCCGCCGCGGCCGCCGACGTCCGCCACCTGCACGCCCAGCTTCTGCAGCAGCAGAACGGTTTCCCGGCTCAGCCCGTTGCCGACCTCCTTGACGATCACGGGGATGTCGACGGAGGCGGCGATCTTCTCGATCTGCGGGACCCAGGAGGAGAACGACCGGTCGCCCTCCGGCATGGGCGTTTCCTGTGCCGTGTTGATGTGGATCTGCAGGGCGTCGGCCCGTACCAGTTCGATGGCCCGCTGCGCCTTCTCCACCGAGGCCGTCGCGTTGAGGTTGGCCATGACGAACCCGTCCGGGTTCTTCTCGCGCAGCACGCTGAACGTGCCGGCGCAGTCCGGGTCCTTGAAGTAGGCGCTCATGGACCCGGAGGCGATGGGTACGCCGGTCTCGCGGGCGGCGATGGCCAGGTCCCGGTTGATGATGCCGGTCTTCTCGCTGCCGCCGGTCATCGCGTTGATGTACAGCGGCACCGGCCAGGAGATGCCGGCGAAGGTGGTGGCCAGTGAGACGTCCGGCCGGTCGAGGCCGGCCAGGGCGTGGTGGACGAACGACACCTCGTCGAACTGGTTGCGTCCGCTGTGCTGCTCCTGTTGCTCGACAGCGAGCCGGACGTGGTCGTCCTTGCGTTGAGCGATCATTCCTCGTTCCCTTCCGCGGCGGGACGGATCGGCAGGGGCACCACCCCGGCCGATGCCCACCGTTCACGCAATTGGGCGATGTCCCGCGAGGCTTCGGCGTCCAGCAGCGCGATACCGCAGTCGCCGCCGCCCGCCCCGGAGGGCTTGGCCGCACCACCGAGGGCTTCGGCGGCCTCGCACAGCGCCGTCAGCCGGGGTGTGAAGACTCCCAGGCCGACCTCGTCATCCAGTCGAGCCAGCTCCCGCCGGGCCCGCCGGATCTGGTCCAGCAGCTCCGGTGCGTCTCCTCGCTCCAGTGCGGCGATCGCTTCGCGCACACAGTCGGTGGTGGTCCGGACGAACTTCTGGTGCGAGGCGGTGCCGCGCCAGGGACGCCGGTGCAGGTCGGACACGAGGGTCGCGGTGGAGGCCGGGCTTCCGGTCCAGCCGACCTCCAGCGAGAGTCCCTCCGGCTCCGGCAGCCGGCGCACCGCGAACCCGGGCCAGGGCGCGCGGAGTGCCTCCTGGACGCCGCGGCCGCGGGCGAGGTCGAGCACGGCGACCCGGTCGGGCGCCCGGTAGCCGATCCAGCCGCCCCAGGTGCTGGCGGCCAGGTCGCCGCCGGAGCCCCTGGGATCGATCTCGGCGGTGGCGAGCAGGGCCAGCCGGAACCGCTCCTCGCGGGACAGGGTGAGGCCGCAGAACGCGGCGACCGCGGCCACGGTCGCCACGGTCACCGCGCCGCTGGAGCCCAGGCCGTACTTGGTGCCGTTGTCGTGCAGGCCGCTCTCCACCGACACGCTGAAGGCCGGTACGGGGGAACCCCGTTCGGTCAGCAGCCGGGCCACGGTCTCGACGGCGGACGTCACGTGGGCGAGCCCCGCCCGCGTCCCCGGCTCGTCGTCCGTGCCGTACGGGCCGAGCCGGCCGTCCCGCCACTGACGGCGCACGCCGCGCGGGCCGAGGTCGGAGGAGATCTCGACGTCCGCGTCGGCGAAGGCGGTCACGGTGACGGTGATGTAGCGGTCGACCGCGACGAGGATCGCCGGGTTGCCGGGGTCGACCACCGCGTACTCCCCCGCGACGAACAGCTTGCCCGGCGCGCGCCGGACGACGGTTCGCTGACGGGTCATCGACCGTCCCCGTGCAGCAGGCGGGCGCCCGGCCCCGGCTCGGCGACGAGCACCGAGCCGTCCGTGACGGCGCCGCGCACGGTCTCGGCGATCCGGTCGGCGTCCGCGCGGCGGCACAGCACCTTGACGTTGGGTCCGGCGTCCATGGTGGCGTAGGCCGCGATGCCGTCCTTGCGGAGCTGGAGCACGCTGTCGAGGACGGTGAGCGTGGCCGGCGACAGGTAGCGCACCGCCGGACGTGCCGCGAGCATCGTCGCGTGCATGCCGAGCGCATTGCGCTCCGCGATCTCCCCGACCGCTTCGATGTCGCCGGCGAGCAGCGCCGCGCGCATCTCGGTCAGGTCGTCCTTGCTGGAGACGGCCCACGGCTCGTACAGCGGGGAGGTGTCGACGGTCCGCCGCATGGCCGCCCGGCTGGACACGGTCTTCGGGCCCGCGTTGACCACGGCGATCACCAGTGCCGGGTCGAGGGCCCCGGCGGGCACCGGCTCGGCATAGGAGCTGAGGTCGGCTTCCGCCGCGGTGCCGGAGTCCAGGCCGGCGTGCCACATCGCGAAGCCGCCGAAGACGGACCGGGACGCGGACCCGGAGCCACGCCGGGCCAGCCGCGACAGGGCGGTGGCGTCGAGGTCGAGCCCGTACGCGGCCGCGGCGGCGACGGCGAGCGCGGCGAACCCGCTCGCGGAGGAGGCGAGGCCCGCTCCGGTGGGGACCGTGTTCTCGGTGTCCACGACGGCCCTGTGGGCAAGCCCGGCCCGCTCCCGCACCAGGTCCAGGAAGGCGACGACGCGGCGCAGCGCGTCGCCCTCGGCGGGCCGGCCGTTGAGGGTCACCTCGTCGTGCTCGGCCTCGGGGGCGAGGCGGACGTCAGTGGTCGTCGGGAAGATGTCCAGGGTCATCGACAGGCTGTCGACACGGGGCAGGACGAGCTGTTCGTCTCGTTTGCCCCAGTACTTGATCAGCGCGATGTTCGGGTGCGCGACGGCGGTGGCACGTCCGGCGGTGCCCCGCTCCTGCGCGCGGACCAGGGTGGTCGGGTGTTCAGAGTGCATTCTTGGCAAGCCCTCTCAGCGGTACGACCCACGTCTGCACGGCGCCGGCTTCGTGGAGCTGCTGGGTGACCTCCCGGGCCTGCTCCGGTCGGGACAGGGCGATGACGCAGCCCCCCAGGCCACCGCCGGTGATCTTGGCTCCGAGGCCGCCGCCCGCGAGCGCGGCCTCGACGAGGGCGTCGATGCCCTTGGTGCTGAGTCCGGCCGCCCGCAGCAGGTCGTGGTAGTCCGTCAGCCGCGAGCCGAGTTCCTCCGGCTTGCCGGCGGCCAGGGCCTGCCGGGCCTCTTCGGTCAGCCGCGACGCGCGGCGCACGAACCTCTCCTGCGCTCCGTCGTGCCGCTGGAACCCCTCACGCAGCAGTTCCACCGCGTCCTTGGTACGGCCCACGACGCCGCTGTCCGCGATGATGAACAGGCCGTCGCAGCCGATGCTCAGTTCCTTGACCTCGCCCGCCTGGAACAGCAGCGGGGCGGACGCGCCGACGGCCCGCGCGTCGACGCCGCTGGAGCGGCCGTGCGCCACGTTCTCGGCCGTCTGCACCAGGTCGAACGTCTCGCTCTCCGTGACGTCACGGCCGTGGAGATCCGCGAGGGCGTGGACGACCGCGCGTGCGCAGGCCGCGCTGGATCCGAGCCCCCGGCCGTGCGGGATCGCACCGTCGATGATCACATCGAGGTGCGGGCTGTCGTCCACGCCCATGGTCGCCGTGAACTCGGTGATCAGCCGGCGCAGGCCGTCGGAGGCCTGCGTGACCATCGGCCGCGACGGGGAACCGGTCATCGTGAAGGACACGTCGCCCAGTCCGTCGGCACCGCGGTAGGACCATCCGGCGCTCGCCGTGACCGTCAGTTGCGGAATGGGAAGAGCGAGCGCCGGAGCGCCGTACACGACGGCGTGCTCCCCGAGCAGAATGGCTTTGGCGTGGGCGCGACCGATGCCGACGGAACGAGCCCGGCGGTTTTCTGACACCCCCTCCGCTGAGGTCGGCAGAGTCAACGCACTCAACTCCCCTTGTCTTTCTGCGGTAAGATCGCATCGTCCAGCGATTCAGGAAGAAAACGGAAAAGCCGCCGTCGACGTCACGGTCGGCGCCGATGCGGAGCGCCAGGGCCGTAGGTGTGCAACCCCACGAGCGAGGCCACACGCACGACGTCGGACGCCGCCCGGTGCGCTTGGTGAAAGACCGGATGTGGACCGGCGTGGAGCCCCACGGGTGTCCGGCGGCCTGCAGCAGGCCGTCACCGGTTACCGCGGCTGGGGGACCATGAGCAGGCGGCGGGGATGGAGCGTGGTCTCCGGCGCCGTGCGCACATGGCTGTGGGGTTCGGTGCTCAGCTTCCACTCCTGCGTCACCACGTCGAGGATGACTTCCAGCTCCTGCCACGCGAACGGCTCCCCGATGCACCCCTTCGATCCGATTCCGAAGGGAATGTAGGAGGCGTCGACCTTGCTGGGCTGCAGGGAGAGCCACCGGTCGGGATCGAACCGGTGCGGACGCGGATAGCGCTCGGGGTCCCGGTGCAGCAGGTACGAACTGAAGACCACGTTGGTGCCCGAAGGGAGCGAGTGGTCGCCGAGCCTGACATCGGACAGGGTCTTCCGGCACGAGATCCACACCGGCGGATAGAGGCGCAGGATCTCCATCAGGAACCGGAGGGTGTAGCCGTGCGCGTCCTGGTCGTCGTGGCCGGCGCTTCCGTTGCGCTTCTGTGTCAGGTCCTTGAGGAGCCTCTCCTCGACCAGGGGCTCCCTGGAGAGGACGTACAGAGCCCATGACATGACGGAAGCCGTGGTGACCGTGGCCGCGGTCAGCATCATGACCGCCTCCTCGCACACCTCGTCCGCCGTCAGGACGCGGTTCCCCTTGGCATCGGAGTCCGTCAGGAGGGCCGAGAGGTAGCCGGCCGTGGATTCGGGAGAGTCCAGGAGATCGGCGATGCACGTCGCAAGCAGGTCCCGGAAGTCCTTGCGTGCCTCGGACAGCCGCTTGGACGCGCCCGGCCGGGCCGCTCGCGCCGCTGACTGTCCGTACAGCGGCTTCCTGATCATTTCCCAGGCCAACCGGGAGAGACGCTCGCTCAGCGCCTCCGTCGTCTCGGCCGGCAGCCCGGTGATGAGCGTGCCGACAGCGATCGCACAGGAGATCCGGCACATCTCGGACTGGACGTCCACCGCGTCCCCGGCGCGCCACGCGGACACCACATCGCGAACGATGTCACGCATGGTCGGCACGTATTCGTCGACCTTCGTCGACCGCAGGTACGGGTTCGCCAGGCGCCGGTAGTGCCGGTGCATGGCTTCGTCTTCCGAGAGCATCCCCACCCGGCTGAGGTTCCTCGCCTTACGGAAGAGTTCACCCTTTCCGTAGTTCTTGCTGTCGGTCACCAATATCCTGCGCACCAGGACCGGATCCTTGACGAAGACGGCGTCGACACCGTCCACCGTCACGTCGCGAAGGGGGTGTCCGCGAAGGATGCTCTCCATTCGACTGAACTGGAAAGCCGGACCGGCGTGTTCGTCGGGATCGGTCGAGTATGAGGTTGCCGAGTTCGTCTGACTCTTCATTGCGCTCACCTCTCGTACACAAAACAGAGAATCCCGCCTGTTGGCGGGATTCTCTGAGGGCGTGAAGCGGTTCCGCGATTATGCGGATTCCTTGTCGCGTGCGGCGATGTAAGCGGTGTTCAAACGACTGACGGAGCGCCAGCGGTAGTACGACTGCAGCTTGTAGTACTCCTCGCCGGTGGACGTCACGGCGGCGTACACCATCTTGGGGTCGTCGACGCCGTACGGAACACTCTTCACGAAGTGCTCGACCTTGGTGCCGAGCCGGGCGAAGAAGGCCATCGGATCCTCGGTCTTCACACCGTAGGAGATCCGCTCGATCTTCGGAGAGTCCCAGTTCAGGGTGGTGTAGAGCCCGAACGACTTCTCGCAGAAGTTGAACATCTGCTCACTCGGGCTGGGCAGGCCGATGTCGCGGTGCATCGCCAGGACGGTCTCCCGCTGGAAGCACTCCACAGGTGCCGCGAAGTACACGTTCATCGTGCGGCTGCCGTAGTCGATCCCGATCACGTCCACCTTCTCGGCCAGGCCGTAGCGGGTGAAGAAGTCGACGTTCTCGGCCAGGCTCCGCGGCATCGACGGGAGTCCGGTGAGCCGGGCCAGGGTCTCGTGCTCTCCCCCCGGGAAGTACACCCAGATCTTCTTGAACCCGGCGACGACTCCGAAGTCGACGCCGTAGCTGTCGATGGGGCAGAGCTGCTGGATGTCCGAGAGCAGGGCGCCGACGGGGTGGTCCGTCTTCGCGATCAGGCCCTGCGACAGGGCGACGGCGTACGGATCGACATCCCCGGGAAGAGTGAAGCGAGCGTCGAACTCCCCCTCGTGGCGCGCGTTGGTGGCCACCCGGAAAGCGATCACCGCCTGCGAGAGCTGGTCCTCGAACGCGGTCAGGATGGGCCATACCTTGTCACGCGAGACGCTCACGTCCAGCAGGCCGGCGGACTTTTCAATGGCGGTGTAGACACTCGCCACATCGACTGTTCCCGACATCATTGCTCCAAAGAGTCCATCTTGGCTTTGCGTCCCGGTGCGGGCACGCGAGCCCGGCCTGAGAAGGACAGGGCTCTGACAGCCCGAATCACGGGCAGAGAGGTGGTGGGCACGGGCCCGGGTGAATGCCGAAGTCGTCGGCAGCCTCGGAGATCGATCTGCCCGTCTCGATCAGGGTTCGTGGAACCCCGGCAATTTTCGGGCAGGGGAGGCGTGCTCAAATCGTGACACGGTCGGCGGGTCCGAAGCAAGAGCGCCCGAAGAAGCAAGTTTGATTCAGCAGGCGTTGAGGACCCTCGTGCCGGTCCGGCTGAGCACGTCGCGGTGGATGTCCAGAGCCGCCGTGGACTTGTTGAGGGTGATGTAGTGCAGGCCGGGGGCGCCCTCGGCGAGAAGGCGTTCGGCCATGGCGGTGGCGTACTCGACGCCGATGCGGTGCCCGTCCCCGGGATCGTTCCGGGCCGCGTACAGGCGCCCGGCTAGCTCCTCGGGGAATGCCGCGTCGGAGAGTTCGGCGAAGCGGGCGATCTGCCGGTGGTCGGTGGCCGGCATGATCTCCGGGATGATCGGGACGTCGCAGCCGGCCGCGGCCACCCGGTCACGCAGCCGCAGATAGTCCTCCACGTGGAAGAACATCTGCGTGATGGCGTAGTCGGCGCCCGCCTTGCACTTGGCGACGAAGTGCCGGATGTCGGAGTCCCAGTCCGCCGAACGCGGGTGCATCTCGGGGAACGCGGCCACCCCGATCCTGAAGTCGCCCAGCGATCGGACCAGTTCGACCAGTTCGTACGCGTAGCGGAAGCCCCGGGGGTGCGCCGTCCAGGTGCCCTTCGGGTCGCCCGGCGGGTCGCCGCGCAGCGCCAGTACGTCGCGGATGCCCGCGTCCGCGTACTGACCGATGATGTGGCGCAGTTCGGCCACCGAGTGGCCGACCGCGGTCAGATGGGCGACGGGGCGCAGGGTCGTCTCGGCGGCGATGCTCCGGGTGACCGCCACCGTCCGGTCCCGCGAGGAGCCGCCGGCGCCGTAGGTGACGGACACGAAGTCCGGCCTGAGTGGCTCGATCCGGCGGATCGCCTCCCACAGCGTCTGCTCTCCCCTGGCCGTCTTCGGCGGGAAGAACTCGAAGGAGAACATCGGCCGAGCGGTGCTCACGACCCACCTGCCAGGAGGGGTTCGACGGTGCGGGCCGCGTCGTCGCCGTACGTCTGCTCGATGCGGGCGACCAGGTCGGCGGCGAGCAGTTTGTACTCCTGGGTGCCGACCGATTCCAGGACGGTGGTGGCCAGGGCGCAGCCGAGCCGGGCGGCCTGCTCCGGCGGCAACTCCCAGGCGAGGCCCGCGAGGAAGCCGGCGCGGAAGGCGTCACCGGCACCTGTCGGGTCGGCGATCTTGTCCGTGGGCACGGCCGGGACATGCAGCCGGGGGGCGTCGGTGCGGGCCAGTGCCACGCCCTCCGCGCCCAGCGTGGTGATCCAGGTGCCGACCCGGCCCAGGAGGTCCTCCTCGCTCCAGCCGGTGCGCTCGAGCAGCAGGGCGGCCTCGTACTCGTTGGTGAACAGCCACGTCGCCCCGTCCACCAGTTGGCGGGCCTGCTCGCGGTCGAGGCGGGCCAGCTGCTGGGAGGGGTCGGCCGCGACGGGGATGCCGAGGCGGTGGGCGGTGGCGGTGTGCCGCAGCATGGCGGCGGGGTCGTCGGCGCCGACCAGGACGAGCGCGAACCGGCCGGTGCGCTCGGCGGTCGCGGCCAGGTCGATGCGGGGCGCCTCGGCCATGGCCCCGGCGTAGAAGGTGGCGATCTGGTTCTGGTCCTCGTCGGTGGTGCACACGAAGCGCGCGGTGTGCAGGGTCTCGCTGACCCGCACCGCGGACGTGTCGACGCCGTTCGACCGGAGCCAGGCGTCGTACTCGGCGAAGTCCAGACCCGCGGCGCCGACCAGGACCGGGTCGAGACCCAACAGGCCCAGGCCGAAGGCGATGTTGGCGGCGACGCCGCCCCGGTGCACCTCGAGCCGGTCGGCGAGGAACGACAGGGAGACCCGCTCCAGCTGGTCCTTGATCAGCTGCTCGGCGAAGCGACCGGGAAACACCATCAGGTGGTCGGTCGCGATCGATCCGGTCACGGCGATACGCACAGCACGTTCTCCTTGAATCTCGGGTCGGGACGATCCGGGCCCGGTGTCGGCGGAGGGAACGACGGGCTTGCGGGAAATCAGCGGGGAGCGGCGGGACGGGGGCGCCGCCGCTCCCCGCCGGCTGTTGCGCCGGGACTGTGCCCGGCGACGGCGTGCCGTCAGCTCGCCGAGGCAGCCTTGCGCAGGGCGTCGGCACGGTCGGTCCGCTCCCAGGTGAAGTCCGGCAGCTCACGGCCGAAGTGGCCGTAGGCAGCGGTCTGGGAGTAGATCGGGCGCAGCAGGTCCAGGTCGCGGATGATAGCGGCCGGACGCAGGTCGAAGACGGAGTTGATGGCTTCCTCGATCTTCTCGACGGCGACCGTGTTGGTGCCGAACGTCTCGACGAAGAGGCCCACCGGCTCGGCCTTGCCGATCGCGTACGCCACCTGCACCTCGCAGCGCTCGGCGAGGCCGGCCGCGACGACGTTCTTGGCCACCCAGCGCATCGCGTACGCCGCCGAACGGTCCACCTTGGACGGGTCCTTGCCGGAGAAGGCGCCGCCGCCGTGGCGGGCCATGCCGCCGTAGGTGTCGATGATGATCTTGCGGCCGGTGAGGCCGGCGTCGCCCATCGGGCCGCCGATCTCGAAGCGTCCGGTCGGGTTCACCAGCAGGCGGTAGTCCTCGGTCTCGAGCTTGATGCCGTCGTCGGCGAGCTGCGTCAGGACGGGCTCGACGACGTGCTGGCGGATGTCGGGGGTGAGCAGCCCGTCCAGGTCGATGTCGCTCGCGTGCTGCGAGGAGACCACGACCGTGTCCAGGCGGACCGGGCGGTTGCCCAGGTACTCGATGGTCACCTGGGTCTTGCCGTCGGGGCGCAGGTAGGGGACGGTGCCGTCCTTGCGGACCTCGGTCAGCCGGCGGGAGAGGCGGTGGGCCAGCTCGATCGGCAGCGGCATCAGGGTGGGCGTCTCGTTGGTCGCGTAACCGAACATCAGGCCCTGGTCGCCCGCGCCCTGCTTGTCCAGCTCGTCCTCGTCGCCCTCGACCCGGGACTCGTAGGCGGTGTCTACGCCCTGCGCGATGTCCGGGGACTGCGCGCCGATGGACACCGACACACCGCAGGAGCCGCCGTCGAAGCCCTTGGCGGAGGAGTCGTAGCCGATCGCGAGGATCTTCTGCCGCACCAGCGTGGCGATGTCGGCGTAGGCGGAGGTGGTCACCTCGCCCGCGATGTGCACCTGACCGGTGGTGATCAGGGTTTCGACCGCGACGCGCGAGGCGGGGTCCTGACGCAGCAGCGCGTCGAGGACCGTGTCGCTGATCTGGTCGGCGATCTTGTCGGGGTGCCCCTCGGTCACGGATTCCGAGGTGAACAGGCGACGGGACATGACACTCCAAGACTGTGGTGGGTGAACACGGCTCCAAGCTCTGACGGGCCCCCGGGGGGGGGGGGGGGGGGGGGGGGGGGGGGGGGGGGGGGGGGGGGGGGGGGGGGGGGGGGGGGGGGGGGGGGGGGGGGGGGGGGGGGGGGGG